>CAJXQP010000004.1 GCA_913058275.1 uncultured Gammaproteobacteria bacterium
AAGAGACAGTAGCTGGAATGGGGCACAATAACTCGCGTATTCAGGTTGTGGATAGGAATGGCAGGGTACTTCAATCGGTGGGCGATATTCAGTCAGCAACCGGGTTATTGCTCAGCTCAGCTCCTGGTGAAACTTCCATTAATAAGTATTGGCTCTATATGCAGAATAAGATTTTGAACCCGTTCTACTATCAATTTCTAACCAAGCCTAGCAACAATTTTATCGATGAATTGTATTCCGACGTGACGCGAGAAGGCGCGCATATCAATGCGGCGCTGGAGGGCGAGGCCACAACGCAGTTTCGTACACTTGCAGATTCCAACACGCGTCTTTTAGAGGCGGCACACCCAATACTGGCCAACGGTGAGATAATGGGTGCGGTAGTGGTCGATCAGAATATGAATGGCCTCAGGACGTTTCGAAACCAAGCTATGGAAATGCTGTTCAATACCATGCTCGCGGTGATGCTGATCGTAACGCTCGGGCTATTCTTCTCCGCCTCGAGAATCTCCTCGCGCATTCGGTCATTGAGAAATCAAGCTGAAGGTATTATCGGCGAGACGGGCAGGATACAGAACACAATCGTCGCTACGAGAAATTCGGACGAAATTGGGGATTTGTCGCGCAGCTTTTCTACCATTGTTGAGCGGCTAACTCAGTACACTGACTATCTAGAAAATATGTCTTCCCGACTGTCTCATGAACTACGTACGCCAGTAACCGTGGTGCGCTCCTCTCTCGAGAATCTTGGTCTTACCGCGCCTAATCACGAGTCCGCGGTCTATATTGAGCGCGCCGAAGAAGGCATTAGGCGTCTCAACCTAATTCTCACCAACATGAGCGAGGCAACAAGGTTGGAGCAGATGCTACACACATCTGAAAAAGAGAAAATAGAACTGAGTAAGGTGCTGCCGGGATGCGTGGAGGGCTACAAGCTCGCTTATCCTGAGACTCGATTCGAGCTCGATATTAGCCCGCAGGCAATCTTTATTGACGGCGTGCCAGAGTACATAGCACAATTGTTAGACAAACTAATCGCGAATGCCGTTGAGTTCTCTTATGAGGACCAGTCGATCACAGTATTTAGTCGCGCACTACGTGATCATGCAATCATCAAGGTATCTAACGCAGGGCCGTACCTGCCAGAAGAAATGCAGGACAGACTCTTTGAATCGATGATCTCCGTGCGACCACAAGAGAAACAAGATCAGCCGCATTTGGGGATGGGTTTGCATATCGCTAGGCTAATCACCGAATTTCATGGCGGGCAAATTCGCGCAGAAAATAGGCAGGACAGGGAAGGGGTGGTAATTACGGTTGTTGTTCCACTTTTCTATCGGTGAGGCTTAGCGGTTTGCTTAATCTTCTGTATTGTTGATTAGTCACTGCCAGCAGGAGATCTATTCTCCAGTGTAGTACTTTGCCGCATTTTCTTTGACAATTGGCGAATCGGTTGACCAGGCATGGCAGGTATTCAATACAACTGGCCGTTTGTCACTAGTGCCGACATCGGAATCTGCCTTGTTCTTCTTGTGCCGCAGTAGTGGCCAGATTGTTTGCATCGCAACCGTTGCCATCGGAAACAGTAGCTCGGTCAGATGTGTGCAGCCTTGCACTCCGCCTACCTTCATCCGTATAGCCTTGCGCCATCCTGCTCCCATCTGAATGCCTATCACAGACTTATAGGCAGACGTAATGCTTGGGCACATCTCGAACGGACTGTGATCAGTCACGGCTACGACATCTTGAATTACAAAATTGTCGTCTATGGTCACCCTGAGAAGCATTTCATGTAGTGGCTCACCTATTGGAACGTCTCCCCTCCAATTATTGCTGAACTGATAAGTCTTCTTATCGGTCATGTGTGCTTCGATGTCCCATAGTCCATCTTCACGCTCGTAACCTCGATAGTCGATGGCGCGTGTATGTACGTGTTTTCGTGCAGTAGGTTCTGGCAATGGCATAACAAGGCCTTGGTTCTTTAGCGGAAATACTAGTCCGCAATTCATGCTTTCAGGGTAATTGCAGTGGTTCGTGACCGACTGTCTGCGAAGCAACAGTATAACTCAAGACGGAATTTTTGTGTGCTCTGCTCCGGCATTTGGGGCATAATGCTCGACTAGATTATTAAGGAGATACAAAATGACTACAGCAAGTGCACGCCATATCCTTGTCGAGACAGAAGACGAATGTAACGCATTGAAGGTTAGAATAAATACGGGTGAAGATTTCGCAGACGTAGCGAAAGAACATTCCAGCTGCCCCTCAAAAGCACAGGGCGGCGACCTCGGCCAATTTAGCCCAGGAATGATGGTAAAAGAATTCGATGAAGTTGTGTTTAGCGCCGCAGTGAATTCTTTACAGGGACCTGTGAAAACGCAATTCGGTTATCACCTTTTGGAAGTAACTAGCCGCGAAGACTAAACTTTTGTAAATCCTATCTTTGGCATTCTTCAAGGTAGGAATCGATACAACGAGCGGCTTAGTTTTCGAGACAGTGATCTTCACTAAGTAATCGAAGGCTAGGCTGCCAATATAATGACTCAAAAACCAAGCCAAGATTCAAAAAAATTCGGTGACAAGGATGTGGAAATAATTTCCAGATCTCTTGAGCATGACGGCTTTCTTCGAATCGAGCATCTACAACTTCGTCATCGCCTTTTCTCAGGTGAATGGAGTGAAGTCTTCACGAGAGAGCTACAGTTAAAAGATCCAGCTGTCGGTGTGCTTCTGTTCGACCCAGATCAAGACGCGCTGCTACTTGTGCGGCAGTTTAGGGTTGGTATGTTCAGTGACGCCTCACTCCATGGTGATAAAGCCTTGGGATGGCCATTGGAAATAGTGGCAGGGATGGTGGGTAGCACAGAGCAATACGAAGCAGTTGCTCTCAGGGAGTGCAAAGAAGAGTCGAACTGCGTGCCAACCGACCTCATCAAGATTTGTGAATATTACAATAGCCCCGGTGGTAGCAACGAGAAGATCATTCTATTCTGCGGACGCATCGACAGCAGAAATGCAGGCGGGGTGTACGGGTTGATGGAGGAGCACGAAGACATCGAAGTGCAAGTGCTGAGCTACGTTGATGCCATGGCTCTTATCGACAGTGGTGAGATCAATAACGCCATGACTATTATTGCCCTGCAATGGTTGCAGCTGCATCGCCAGGAGCTTCTCGATAGTTGGAACTAGGGCCTAGAGAGCCCCAAGCTTGGCATATCACGCCTACTCACCCCATATTTGTACAAATGTTGACCACTTCTAGGAGTTTGCGGGGTCAATTGGCTCGCAATAAGGCCTTAAAACGTTACAATTGGTCATTCTTGCGTAGATGGTCAAGTCGAACAGTGACTGATCGGAAATAAATTAAGCGCTGACGAAATTTATTAGAAAGAGTTGGGATTCGCCTGTTGTGAATCTGATCTCCGCTCTGAGAAAACATGGCAAAAAGTAGCTACAGTGTAGATCTGATTAAGCAGATGGCCGAATGTGACGCCAACTATATTCGTTTGCTTAAGCTGGTGCCCCATTTACAAGCCTATCGTGATAAGTCTTTTGTGGAGATGGCGATGCTCAATAACACAGGCCGTGAAAAAGGCATTATTGACCAACTAGAAAATAGTGATGAACCCGAAAAACTTTTGGAGGGCTTATTCGTTGAATTTTGCATTGCGGACGAGACAAGTTTTGGCGGCAGGGTTACGGTTGAGATTGAAATTGTCGAGGCGTTTAAATACACCACAACTTTGGAAATCAGGCAGAAGCCTGTTCTCGAAGAATGGATGACAAATCCTTCGATGTTGGTTCGCGTTTATCATGACGCGAGCACTGCTGAGGTTATATCCTACCAGGGACATAGAAATCTACAGCCGAGGTATGAGCAGCCGAATGCAAAGATGTACCACTCAGATGAGAAGATGCAAGTGAATATGTTCCTTGGTGAGTGGCTAACCCACAGTCTTAAAGTGGGAAGAAGCACTGAATTGGTAAGTGCCACTTAAAACCCAATAATCATCATCAATGGCATTCATGACTTCATTGATCACACAGAACCCGATCAAGATTACTCAGATCACTGATACCCATCTATACGGCAAGCCTTCCGGCACGCTATTAAAGATGAATACCAGTGAGACCCTGGGTCATGTAATGGCATTAGTGAAGGCGAACGAGGATGAGATTGATCTCGTGTTGGCTACTGGGGATATCGCTCAAGACGCTTCCGAAAAGGCCTACGTATACTTTCTTGAAATTATTGCCTCATTGAATTCGCCCTTCAGGTGGATACCTGGAAATCATGACAATGCTACTGTCATGAATAGGATCGCAGAGGGAACTGGGGCCAGCGAAAAAACCGCGCAGCTAAATAACTGGCTGATCGTCTTGCTCGATACGAGCATCTTGGGTCAGGTACACGGAAAGCTTGAGAAGATAGAAATTAATTTTCTGACCAGCGTCTTGCGTGCTGCAGAGAAGGACGACAGTATCGAACACTGCCTGATAACGATGCATCACAATCCGGTGCCGGGAAATTCGGCATGGATGAAAGATATAGGTTTGGAGAATGGTGAAAAATTTTTTAAAGCCATCAAGATATCGAAGAAGGTAAGATGTGTGCTGTATGGACATATCCATCAAGAACTGGATTTTGAGCACGAGGGCATTCGCTGTTTATGTACTCCCTCAACCTGCATCCAGTTTAAACCGAAAGTCACCCGTTTCTCTTTAGACAGGGTCAATCCGGGATATAGATCATTACAACTATTTGCCGACGGAAGTATCGAATCAGAAGTTAGAAGAGTATCCGGCGAGACCTTCGAAGCAGACTACAATAGCCCCGGCTACTAACGCTTTACAGAGAATCAATACACATTGCCTGTTCAACCCCATGTGCTATATCTGCACGGCTTCCTGAGCTCTGTCCAGTCACTGAAGGCGCAGCAGGCGCGGGCCTATTGCTCGGAGATTGGCCTAAGGGAAAACATCACGATTCCTCAAATGAGCCATGGGCCCGTTGAGACCATCGCTCAGCTACATGCACTAATAGACGAGATTGACACAGGTAATTTAGTGCTAATGGGTAGTTCACTTGGCGGGTATTATGCCACCTACCTTTCGGAGTTCTATCAGGCTCCGGCCGTATTGATCAATCCAGCGGTCAGGCCCTATGAACTATGGGAATCTCGCCTAGGCGAGAATAGAAATTATCACTCAGGCAAGATTCATGTCGTCACTAGAGAACATATTGAAGAGCTTAGAAAAATCGATGTTCCTGTGCTGTCAAAGCCGACAAATTTCAAAGTCTTCTTGCAGACATCAGACGAGACACTGGACTACCGGCAGGCGCTTGAAAAATTTGGGGCAGGCCAATGTGTAGTGCACGAGAATGGTAGCCATAGCTATGATGACTTCGAGCAAGAATTGCCTGTCATGTTTGATTTCTTCCTATCAAGAATTGGCTAAGATTAGCGATAAAATACTATTGGGTCACAGAAAATTCAGGGCTTCCAATTACCTTCTAACAGGCAGCAATCGAAGCCAATACGCAATGAGAATTAGTTCATGAGTAACACTTATAACGCTGATGCCATCGAAGTACTTACGGGTTTAGATCCAGTAAGAAAACGGCCCGGCATGTACACCGATACGACACGCCCGAATCACCTTATTCAAGAGGTGATCGACAATAGTGTTGACGAGGCCCTAGCTGGTCACGCGAGTCACTTATATTTGCAGTTAAACAAAGACGGCTCGGTAGAGGTGAGTGACGACGGCCGTGGCATGCCTGTCGATAAGCACAAGGGCGAAAAGGTGAGTGGCGTAGAGCTAATTCTTACTCGCCTTCACGCCGGAGGTAAATTTTCCAATAAGAACTACCAATATTCCGGGGGATTGCACGGAGTCGGTGTATCAGTCGTCAACGCGTTGTCCTTGTATCTGGAAGTAACCGTAAAGCGAGATGGCAAGGTCTACGCCATGTCCTTTGCCGGTGGCGAGAAAGCCTCCGAGCTAAAGGCGATCGATACCGTAGGCAAGAGAAACACCGGTACCACGGTTAAATTCCTGCCGGATGGGAAATATTTTGACTCAGTTAAGATTTCGATACCTCGACTAAAGCATGTGCTACGCGCCAAGGCAGTTCTGTGCTCTGGACTGCGGGTCAGTTTTGTCGACAACACTGTCAGCGAAGAAAAGTCTCAAAGTGAAGAGTGGATTTTTGAAGATGGCCTGATCGACTACCTAACTCAGGCTACAGCGGATTATGAAACGCTGCCGAAGGAGCCATTCTTTGGCTCGGTGCAGGGGGGCGACGAAGCAGTAGATTGGGCGATTCAATGGCTTCCTGAAGGTGGCGAGACTACCGGCGAGAGTTATGTGAACTTGATTCCAACACCGCTAGGCGGCACCCATGTTAGTGGGTTGCGCACTGGCCTGCTCGATGCGCTGCGGGATTTCTGCGAGATTCGAAACCTACTACCTCGTGGACTGAAGCTCACTTCAGACGATGTTTGGGATAAATGCAGCTATGTGATCTCCTCGAAACTATTGGATCCACAGTTCTCGGGTCAGACAAAGGAGCGACTTTCATCACGACAATGTGCTGCATTCGTATCCGGCATCATCAAGGATTCTTTTGGTCACTGGCTAAACCAGCATACAGATGAGGCGGAGTTGATTGCCGAACTCTGCATAAGTAATGCGCAAGTGCGCCTGAAGGCCAGCAAACAGGTTGCTAGGAAGAAGATTACGTCTGGGCCTGCTCTGCCAGGAAAACTAGCGGACTGCTCGACCCAAGATGTCATGTCTGGGGAATTGTTTCTCGTAGAAGGAGATTCGGCTGGCGGCTCTGCGAAACAGGCACGAGACCGAGAAACACAGGCGATACTTCCACTGCGAGGAAAAATCCTCAATACCTGGGAGGTAGACTCGAGTGAGATTCTTGCCTCGCAGACTGTGCACGACGTTGCGGTTGCAATGGGTGTAGATCCGGGCACTAGTGATATCGATGGAGTGCGCTATGGTAAAATCTGCATCCTGGCCGATGCAGACTCCGACGGTTTGCACATTGCGACTTTGTTGTGTGCGCTATTCGTTAAACACTTCCGACCTTTAGTGGCGGGTGGATTCATCTATGTCTCAATGCCGCCCCTGTTTCGTATCGATGTTGGCAAGGAAGTCTTCTACGCGCTGGATGAGGATGAGAAAAACGGCATCCTCGACCGCATCACGGCTGAGAAGAAGCCGGGCAAGGTAAACGTACAGCGTTTTAAAGGATTGGGTGAGATGAATCCCTTACAGCTGCGTGAGACTACGATGGCAAAAGATACTAGGCGCCTCGTGCAATTGACCCTAGAAGAAGACCCAACGGCGAACAAGAAAACCAGTACATTTCAGATGATGGACTTGCTGCTTGCCAAGAACCGATCTGCAGATAGAAAAGCTTGGCTCGAAGCCAGCGGCAGTCTCGCGGACTATGCGGAATAAATAGCCGCCACGGTCAACTATCGTAGTGTCGAATTAGATTAGTTATTAGAGAATAGAAACCGAGAATTCAATGAACGAAGAAATCACAATTAGTGAAGATGGCGTCGAACAGATTGCGTTAAAGACTTACACGCAGCAGGCCTATCTGAACTATTCAATGTACGTAATTAATGATCGCGCCCTGCCTAACATAGGCGATGGCCTGAAGCCGGTACAGCGTCGAATCGTTTACGCCATGTCCGAGTTGGGACTGAAGGCGAGTGCAAAATTTAAAAAGTCGGCGCGAACTATTGGTGACGTGATCGGCAAATTTCATCCCCATGGTGACTCAGCCTGTTACGAAGCGATGGTACTAATGTCGCAGCCCTTCACCTACCGGTATCCATTGGTAGATGGTCAGGGTAATTGGGGATCGCAAGATGACCCGAAATCATTCGCTGCAATGCGTTACACCGAATCTCGATTGCAGGGCTACGCCGATGTACTTCTCGGTGAGCTTGCTCAGGGCACGGTCGATTGGAAGGCGAATTTC
This sequence comes from uncultured Gammaproteobacteria bacterium, assembly GCA_913058275.1. Classification (GTDB taxonomy): domain Bacteria; phylum Pseudomonadota; class Gammaproteobacteria; order Pseudomonadales; family Pseudohongiellaceae; genus UBA9145. The sequence goes on from CAJXQP010000004.1 coordinate 8,015, forward strand.
GACGGTACTTTAGAAGAGCCGGAGATTCTTCCAGCGCGACTGCCCAACGTCTTGCTCAATGGAGGCAGTGGCATAGCGGTTGGTATGGCGACCGATATTCCCCCGCACAACTTAAGAGAAGTAGCAGAAGCTTGTATTCATCTCTTGGACAAACCTAAGGCGGCGATCAAAGACATTTGCAAGATCATCAAGGGGCCGGACTATCCATCAGAAGCCGAGTTGATAACCCCGAAGAGTGATATAGAAGAGATGTACACGACGGGCCGTGGTTCGTTGAAGGCGCGTGCGACCTATGTCAAAGAGAACGGCGAGATTCTTATCAACGCGCTGCCTTTTCAGGTTTCTGGTGCAAAGGTGCTAGAGCAGATCGCCGCGCAAATGCAGAAAAAGAAGTTGCCGATGGTCGTCGACTTGCGTGACGAATCGGACCACGAGAATCCCACTCGCATAATCGTCGTACCCAAATCGAATCGTGCCGATATCGATGCCATCATGTCGCACCTCTATTCGACGACTGATCTAGAGAAAAATTACCGCGTAAATTTCAACATGATTGGAATCGACAAGCGGCCACAAGTTAAAGATATCCTCAGCCTACTTAAAGAATGGCTGCAGTTCCGCACCGAAACTGTACGTAGACGCCTGCAGTTTCGTTTGGACAAGATCGTTGATCGCATGCATATCCTCGAGGGTCTGCTCGTTGCATTCCTGAATATCGATGAAGTTATCAAGATCGTCCGCAAGGAAGATAAGCCGAAGCCGGCACTCATTAAGATATTCAAAATTTCTGATCGTCAGGCGGAAGCGATCCTAGAGCTGAAATTGCGCCAACTGGCGAAGCTTGAAGAGATCAAGATAGTCGCAGAGCAGAAAGAACTAGCCACAGAGAGAAAGGGTCTGGAGCAATTACTTAGTTCCGCCGCCCGCCTAAAGACATTCATCAAGGGTGAGATAAAAGCCGATGCCGACAAATATGGCGACGAGCGCCGCACACCTCTTGTCCAGCGCGAGGAGGCGAAGGCATTCGCTCAGACCGAGTTGATCTCTACCGAGCCGGTCACTATCGTATTGTCCGATAGAGGCTGGGTGCGTGCTGCGAAAGGTCACGAGGTCGATCCTACATCGCTTCAGTACAAGTCCGGCGATTCCTTCAAGATCGCAGCGCGAGGTAAGAGCAATCAACTCGCAATATTCATGGATTCTACCGGCCGCGCCTATTCCTTGCCGGCACATAGCCTGCCCTCCGCACGAGGCCAAGGTGAGCCAGTCTCAGGAAAGGTAAGCCCACCGTCCGGCGCCACATTCGAAGGTGTAGTGATAGGAGAGGACGATAGAGACGTCTTGCTCGCGAGTGATGCCGGATACGGATTCGTTGGTAAGGTCGGCGACCTAATCAGTAAGAACAAGTCGGGTAAGGCCGTCCTAAGAGCACCGAAGGGTGGAAAAGTATTAGCGCCGCGAATGGTGAATGACTACAAGAAAGATCTGATCGTAGCTATTACCAATGAAGGCCGTATGCTGATGTTCCCTATCGCAGAACTACCGCGCTTGGCCAAAGGTAAAGGCAATAAAATCATTAGCATTCCCACGGCGCGTGTCGCAGAGCGGATAGAATTCGTCGTTGCACTAACAGTCTTAACGGCGGACGACACCCTAACTGTTCATGCAGGGAAACGGCACCACAATCTTAAGCCTACAGATCTGCAACACTATCAAGGCGAGCGGGGACGGCGCGGGAATAAACTACCGCGCGGATTCCAGAATGTAGATCGAATTGAGGTTGTGTCGAAGACAGAGCCGCAGAGCGATTAGAAATTTAGCCCCTATACTTATTTGTATAGATTGAAGTCTGGCCTAACAGGCAGTGTCAGGCCAGACTTTAATCTGTCTGAAAGTAGACAAGCGATCTTCAACTTCTTATAAGCCATTCAAAAATTCCAGCATGGCTGCGGTTGTCTCCAGAGGAGCCTCCTGCTGAACCCAATGACCAGTATCCGGAATAAGTACTACATCACGAAGATCTTCCACTACAGGACTCATCGATGCAGTGAGCTGTTCCTTGGTAGAGCCGCCGATCACAAAATCCTCTTCGCCTGCAATAAATAGAGTGGGTATGGTGATCTTCTCGTCAGCGAGGTGTTCGGTGATTTCCCAATTGCGGTGAAAGTTTCGATAGTAATTTACGCCGCCGCGAAAGCCCGCTTTTTCAAACTGAGACACGATGTAATTAAGGTCGTTCTCGGTCAGCCATTCGGGTAAACGAATAGGTGCGCCGAGTCGATCTATCCAGCCCCCTGCAGATCGCAGTGGATCAGTCACCTTAGGAGGCAGTGTTTCGGAGTTTGCTGCTATACCCAAATACACATGACTAATTAGACCGCGTGGATTCGCATCGTATTCAGCTTCCGCTCCGCCACCGGGCTCATTGTGATAGACAATATAGTGAAAATTATCGCCGGCGGCTTGTCTCATACGCTCCATAGGCGATTGTGCCGGTCGACCGCGATAGGGGACGCTCATGTTAATCAGTGCTGTGAAACGTGTAGGATGCATAAGCACGGTTTGCCAAGCGACGATTGCTCCCCAATCATGGCCCACTAGGACAGCTGTTTCCTCCTCAAGCGCATCCAAGATCCCAACCAGATCAGCGGATGTGTGCATCACATCGTAGTCGTCAACATTGGGTGGGGCCTCAGATTCACCAAAGCCTCGCATGTCAGGAGCGACGACCCGATAGCCGGCATTGGCTAGAGATACAATCTGATGTCGCCAGGAATACCAGGATTCTGGCCAGCCATGTGCCAGTAAAAGCAGTGGACCCGACTCGCCCATCTCGGCGATGCGCAGGGTAATTCCATTGCTTTCGGTAAAACGAAAGCTAACCCCATCTATTGGTGATTGTTCATTCGCGCTTTGGGCGAACAGTTGGGAATTAAGAACGCCAATTAACAGTATTAGCGAGAGGGGGCGGAATTTGGATAGTGCTAGCTTCATGGTCATGAGTCGCTCCTGTAGTTTTATTCCTTACTGTATTGATTTTATCAAGCGTAGAAATAATCAGTTTATCAGTTTGGCTTTGGTTTCAATTTTTCAAGATACACTGACGCGTCAAATCCGTAAGTGGCAAAACGCGCCTCTACATTCCTTAGCCTTTCTAGGCTCCAATAGTCATCTCCAGGCAAAGGAAAGTCCAACACACTGCGCTGCAGTGGCGTACTGCGGCCGATTAGTGACTCAACATTTCCATAGTAGCTTTCTCGAGAAAATCCCTCATTCCAATTACAAACGCCTCGTGCATCGGCACGTTTCCATGCCAGGTTGTGTACTCGGCGTAGTTTGCCCGCCACTAGCGGGCGGCCTCGGTGCCACAAGTCGTGACGGTAAAATAAAATAGTACCAGGGGTAAACTGCACAACTTGCTCTCGCTCGTAAAGTTGTTGTCTGAGTTCATAAATATTGGGATGGTTTTCTTTAAACCAATTTTCCACAGTTGCTCGGTCATTGAAAAAAGGATTGGCCGCTTGGCCTGGCATATTTACATAAGGTGGTTGATACACCGGGTCATCTACTCCGCGACGTGTAACATAGCCCGTTCCGCCTCCTGTCTCATCACAGTCATCATAATAGACAACTGCAGCAACTACATCCGGCGTGTCCCATTGTGGGTGCAACACTGTGTTGTTACCGTAGTCCATGTGCATCCGCTGATCGGTGTTTGCCTGAGCTTCATGATGCTCGTCAGCCACGCCAATTTTAGGCCACAGACCTGCTTGAATCAGCCTCACATCCTGCGTGCCGAGTAATTTTTGAGCAGCTAATATTAGCGGTTCACTCAATACTAGATCGTCAAGGGGGTTTATAAACGTTGGAAATTCGAATTTTTTGTCAGGATTACCAAAATCTAAATGATTGCTGTCTATCTGATCTATTGTAAAATTGACATTGAGCCACTTAAGCGCTGGATCAACTACTTGTGCAGGCAGCCGGCAAATAACAGCTCCTTCTTCTTTCCATATTTGTATTTGCGAGCTTGAGAGCATAGTTGAGTTGATCACAAAGTTATTCGATTTAGCTAGAACCCTATTGTACAGGGCTAGATTCAGGGTTTGGGCTTAGCATGTTCAAAGAAGAAAACGGTGTAAGCGGCTTCCTTTTTGATTTTATTGTTACTGAGTGCCAACTCGATCTAAGGGAGGTCGACCCCTTCAGTCTCTCTTATAGGCACCCTATTGAGTTCAATATTGTCGGATTCATATACGAGTGGTAACGATCTAAGGTTGTTAGATCGAACTAGGTGGCTTGCTCTTCCATTCGCTGTTATATGGCTTTCCTAAATCTGCGGGCAATTGGTTTTTAGAAAGTCACTGAATTGCATTAACCGATACCTATAGAGTACACCGGAGGACAAACACAATATTATGCCAACAATTATTATCTCTACACTCAACTTGGCTATTGCTCCATTCTGGTATATATAACATTTGTACACATAGTCCGCGCGGTATTTATCTCCGCTCCAAGTCTTAATATTTACAACTTAATCAGAATACAGCATGGCCAATTGTATGGCTTGTCTTTCGAGTAGGAGGGAGTTGTCCGACATTGGGTCGTTGCTTAAGTAGGTCTTCATTTCCACGCCGGCGTCGACGATCGAAAACTCCTCGGCGTCGATTCGAGCTCCTGCGCCGGCATGGTCGAAGCAGTGCTCACTGATCAACAGCGAATTATTTGGCGCCTCGTCACATATCTTTCTGGTTGCATCAAGTGTCTTGCCGGTCAGGTTGTTCTTTTCCTGTGTTACCGGTGAATACAATCCGCTGACGGCCTGTCCACTGTGTACGGCGAGTTTAAATTTCGCGGCTATGTGCTCACCCTCTATATCATTCAGATCACCTACCAGTTGCAGAAAAAGTTGTCCGGAGCAGATGGCATAGAAGGCTTGTTCTTCTTCTAGTTGTTCGGAAGCAAAATTAATTACGACTTCATCTTCTGAGCAGTAGGTTACTTTCCCGTTGTACAGCTGCGCGACTTTTCCAGCGAAGAAATAATACTTGTTCAATAGGTTTACCAAAGTTCCTTCGCTAAGTGTAGAGGCGAGGTAGTAAAAGTTTGCCATCTTGATAGACAGTAGAGTCACATCTTGCGTGCCGTAACTGGGTGTAAATTGTTCCGGATCGGCCTCCGGCTTTCGATGCCCGAAGTTATCTAGGAAGGTATTCTGCGCCAAGAATTCGGCGGTGGCATTGAATTGTCGAATAGCGAGGCTGAGCTCATTGTTGTTGCTAGGCTCTGGGCAGGTTTCGATTTCGCCTTTTCTAATATTGCTGATAGCAAAGGCGAGCAAGTTTGCAGGAAAGCTAATCAGATATTGAAAATAGGTTGTGGTAAGTGTGACAGCAACTATTAGCAGCAGTACAGTTGCCGCTAGAACAAACAGGAAATTATTAACGATTCCAGTTTCGATATAGCTCACATCGAGGCTAAGGCGCACATAGCCTGCTGTTGAGCCTGCAACATTTATCGGGGCTAGGTAGTCGGCCTGAGCTCTATTGAGCTGTATAGGCAGGGGGATGATTGTTGCAGGTGTTTCCAATTCGCTTCTAGCGGCGGCGATGACCTCGTTGTCGATATTGACTACTGCTATTTCGCCTATCGATGAATTTCTAGCCAGATTGCCTAGTATGACATTCATGCTGATCATGTCATTTGCTAGCACCAGCTCGGTGAGTTGTGTGGCGGTTTGCTGCGCTAGAATATTTCCGAGATTGTCAGCCTGCTGGCGTAAGATATTCTGCGTATTGTAGTTGCTGATCAGCCAGAAAATGCACATTGCGAGTAATAACAGCAGGCTGACCGCAGTGGCGAACTTTCGGGAAATCTGACTATTCTTTTTCGCTGACGCCGAGCTTGTTTCGGCGGACGAGCTATTCTGGGGAAGATTTTCTTGCAACGCGACCACTCTGTTGGTGACTCTGATGGCTCTGAGCCTTAAGAATAGCAGTTACCGGCGTGCATCCCCAATCAAATTGTCAATGATGCCTGCTTAGCTAGAGCCAAAGTTTGCTGTCCGTGTCTTGATAAATTCAAATCTCATAGAGGTCGATGGCGGGTGTAGACAGTTTCCCTGCATGAAATCGACATTGGCCTGCCATAGCAGTGGCAGGATGGGGAGTTGTCCCAGCATGGGAGCGATTACACTTATTCCTTTTTCGTGTAGTTCTTCTATCAGGGAGCTCAAGAACTCCAGGTTGGTTTGATTCACATCTACCTTTCTTAGGAGGCCGGTGTCTAGCTTCACGTAGGCTGCTGGTACCAGAGATAAGTAGCGTAGCGGCTTCGGCGTGCAACCAAAATTCGACAGAGAGAGTTTGCAGCCTAATTTTTCAATGACCTCGCAGAAGGTACTTAGGTGATGCTGTGCGATAAGTGCGTCGGTCTCGCTGATCTGAAAGATGAGCTGCGAGGCGAAAGACCTTCTTCCGCTTAGTTGCTGCTCCAGCCAGCGCAGGAAATGGACGCTGACGAGAGAGTTATGGCTTAGATTTACCACGAGACGCCGATTGCTAATGGCGTCTTTAGAAAGCTGTCTCATAACTTGTTCGATTATTCGTCGATCGAGCTCTTCACCCAGCGCGTTTTTTACTGCCGTTTCGAATAATAGGAGAGTTGGTAGGCTCTGCTCGCGCTGCGCAAGTGCGCAGCGCACCTCTTAGTGCTGCAGCGGGTCTTCTGTAAGATTAACGAATGCTTGAAAATTAAGTTCGAGCTTGGAGCATGCTAGAGCCGCATGTAATTGTTTAAGAGCGATATCCGGACTAATTAAGACTAGATGTGCGGGCAGCAGCTCCCTGTGGTGGTGAGCGAGGCTTAGATTGTGTCGGGCCCTAGCGAAGACTACGGGCCAGGAAGGTATATTCGATTCGAGTTTGGCCAAGCCAACGCCGCACTTGAGTTCGAGCTGCCGTGGCAGTGAGGGTGAAACCGCGCTTAGCAAAGCTTGTTTGAGCTTATCCGTTATCAGCCGTGCATTGACGCTATAATCGGCAAGCAAAAGCACGGCAAATTCAAAGTTGTGGCAACGACAAAGCAGGGCGCGTTTGGGGAGAGAGGCCTTTAACAACTGTGCGATATCGGTCAATAGCAGGTCGGCCTCGGATAAGCCAACCCAACTGCGAATCTCATAGAAGTTTTCGAGTTGCAGCAATGCGAGTGTCGCCGTGAGCTTGCGACTCTGTTCCAGGCACGTGTCGATAGCGCGACAGAGATATCTCTGACCATGCAGGCCCGTCAGAGCATCTTTCTCGAAGGTCTCTATTTTGTCGATCTTGTGCAGGCGGTTATCTGGCCGGGCACTAGGGCTGTGAATATTTTCTGGCGGTGGCGGCTCGATTAGAGAGTTCGACGAGTTTTGAGCCGGTTCAAGTGAGTGTCGACTTTCCATCCTTGGCGATATCCTTAAGCTATTCTGGTTTTGCCTCGCTCCCCCGGGTTTTCTCTTACGAGTCTAGGAACCAGATATCCCGGCAATGAAGCATGCAGGGTCTTTATTAGTGCGGTGGCGTGTTGGTCAGTCACGTAGAAGTGCTCGGTACCGGCAACTTGGTCGGGCATGTGTAAGTAATAGGGTAGTACATTGTGCTTAAAAAGCGCCTTATTCAGATCAATCAATGCATCGGCGTTATCGTTAACATCCTTTAAAACAACTGCCTGATTAAGCATTGTGACGCCAGCTTCGCCTAATGTGTCGAATTTATCGGTTACCGTGCTATCTAGCTCTTGGCGATGATTGCAGTGCACAACCATGACGACTCGTAGCCGGGTCTCATTCAGACAATCTATTAGTTCGCGAGTTATCCGCTGCGGGATAACTATGGGCAAACGGGTATGAATCCTGACGGTGGTAAGGGTTTTGATATTCGCTAATTGCTGGAGTAGCCAGTGAAATTGCTTATCTGAGATCGCCAACGGGTCACCGCCACTGAGGATGACCTCCTCGATGCTGCTATCTGCCGCAATATAGGCGAACGCCTCCTCCCATTGAGCTCGGCTGGGGGAGTTGGCCCGATAGTCGAAATGGCGCCGAAAACAGTAACGACAATGGATCGCGCAATGCGGCGCGGCGGTTAGCAGAACGCGCCCCTGATATTTGTGTAGAAGCCCAGGAATCGGATTGAATTCCTCTTCATTGAGAGGGTCTACCACAAAGCCATCAGCCTGGTTATCCTCGAATTCTGAGGGCCAGATCTGCAGTAGTAGCGGGTCATTCCAGTTGCTCTTTTCTATTCGTTCCACGAAGGGTCTAGGCGCTTTCAAAGGAAATTGAGCGAGTGCCTCCAAACTGTATGGGCAAGTGTCCGGATTAAGTTCTAATAGTCGCAATAATTTCTGCGGATCTGTTATTAGATCGGATAGAATCTCCTGCCATGTCTCAGCGCGATCTGATTGAATAAGTGATACAGCTTGGTTTGTCATCTCGTAACCCGAAACAGTGTTTGATTTTATAAAGGCACTTGCTAGTATCCGTTGCCATATCATAGCAACATAAGGCTGCAACCTTCGATACCTAGTTGTTCGTGGCTTAGACCGCCACTGCGAATCGAAATAACTGGCTTGTACACAAATAGCATTAAGAGGAAAAAATGGCTACATACTCCACCAGCGAATTCAAATCAGGGCTTAAGGTCCTTATCGACTCCGAACCCTGCTCGATGATCGAAGTTGAAAAAGTAAAGCCCGGCAAGGGACAGGCATTCGATCGCGTGAAGCTGCGCAATCTGGTTAATGGCAGAGTCTGGGAGCGTACCTTCAAGTCCGGTGAATCAATCGAAGCGGCTGATGTCATGGAATTGGAGATGGAGTATCTGTACGAGGATGGAGAGTTTTGGCATTTTATGAAGACCGATGACAGCTTCGAGCAAGTTGCTGCCGACGTTAATGCTATCGTTGACGCAAAAATCTGGCTGAAGGAGCAGGACAAGTACACGATGGTTTTGTGGAACGATGCGCCTATCTCGGTTACTGCACCAAATTTTGTCGAACTCGAAGTTACTGACACCGATCCTGGCTTAAAGGGTGATACGGCGCAGGGTGGCACTAAACCGGCGACCTTAAGTTCGGGAGCTGTAGTTAAGGTACCTCTGTTCGTTAATATTGGCGACGTGCTTCGGGTCGATACGCGAAACTCCGAATACCAGAATCGCGTCACCAAATAGAATTTCCATTCGCACTGCCGCTTAAGCACTCCGTAGATTTTGGAAGGATGAAAACATGGTTGATTGGAAACCAAGTGCGTCCTTACAAAATCTACAGCAGCGTGCTAACGCGCTCGCTAAAATCCGACGATTCTTTTCCGAACGTGATGTTCTCGAAGTAGAGACTCCTCTACTAGCCAGCTCAACTGTGCCAGATGTTTATATTGAATCAATCGCTGCCGAAGTGGTAGAAGGAAACTCGAGCCGCAAGAATTTTCTGCAAACCTCTCCAGAATTTTTTATGAAGCGACTGCTGGCTAGTGGCAGCGGTTCTATCTATCAGATCGCTAAAGCCTTTAGGCAGGAAGAAAAAGGATCAAGACACAACATCGAGTTTACTTTGCTCGAATGGTATCGGTTGTCCTATTCTCTAGATCAATTAATGACGGAGCTGGAGCAGCTAGTTCAAGAGGTGCTCGGCTGCGGCCCAATCTCGCGTTTCAGCTATCGAGAAATATTTCAGCAGCACCTGCAAATTGACCCACATGAAACCTCACTCGAAGAACTGCAGCAGCTGGCAAGCACTGAAATTGATTTGAGTGGTGGCGACCTAAGCAAGACAGACTATCTGCAGCTATTACTGAGCAACTGTATTGAGCCTAAGCTGCCGCCATATTGCATTATTTATGATTATCCCCAAGAGCAGGCTGCGCTGGCTACTCTTACGGCGGACGAGCATGGAGTCATCGTTGCGAAACGTTTCGAATTGTTTGGTCATTCGATGGAGTTAGCGAACGGTTATTTCGAGCTTAGTGATGCCGCTGAACAGCGCGCACGATTTGAGAAGGACAACGCTGCAAGAAAGGAGAAAGGGCTGCAGACTCATGACGCAGACGAGAAGCTAATCGCCGCATTAGAAAGCGGATTGCCGAGCTGCTCAGGTGTTGCTGTGGGCGTGGATAGACTGCTGATGTTGTTGGTTGGGGCTAAAAACATCAGCGAAGTAATTAGTTTCGACAGCGAGCGTGCTTAAAAACAGACGAACCAAAAGCGATTATTCTGCCTTGCTCGCTTCTTCTAACAACCTTTTTATGTACAATTTTCTAAGTCTACCTGTGATTTCTCCCGGTGTTCCGTCCGCTATTTTCTCGCCGTCGATACTCACAACTGGCAAGGTGATCGTTGTAGCGCTGCTTATAAAGGCTTCATCGGCTTGCAGTGCTTCCTCGACCGTAAACAGTCGCTGCTCTAGCTCTATCCCTTCTCGCTCGGCTATTTCGATAAGCGTACGACGGCGTATGCCAGGAAGAATCAAGTTTGAAAGGGGCCGAGTAATGATTTTCTTATTTTTGATGATGTAGGCACTCGAAGTCACGCCTTCGGTGACGAAGCCATCTTCCACCATCCAACCTTCGTTCGCGCCCTTGCTATGAGCATCTTGCTTCGCAAGACACTGGGCAAGTAGGTTCACCGATTTTATGTCGCGTCGTTTCCAACGAATGTCTTCACTCGTAGAAACCGCGATACCAGATTCGGCTAAGGGATTGTTTAGCAAATTCATCTGCGATGTGAACGCGACCAGTGAAGGTGCGGTATCGATTGGAAAGACGAAGTCCCTGTCGGCGATACCCCTTGTCACTTGTGAATAGACGAAGCCCTCTTCCAATTTATTGCGAGAGATAAGTTCCTGCATGATGTCGAGATACTCTTGTTGGGAACAAGGCCATGTGATGCTCAGCTCCGAGAGAGATCTATCAAGGCGCTCCAGGAAGTAGTCGCGATCAACTAACTTGCCAACAACAACCGGCACAACTTCATACACGCCATCACCGAAGATAAAGCCACGATCGAATACAGAGATCTTTGCAGCCTCTTCAGGGGCGTACTCGCCATTCACATATACGATTCTACTCAAGTTGGCCCTCTTCTATTAAATTGCTGCGCAAAATCAGTCAGTTCGCTGCCATCTAGCCGTTGTACCGTCCAGCCATCCATGGGTGCGGCACCTATCGATCTATAGAATTGAATCGAAGGCTCATTCCAATCTAACACCGACCATTCCACCCGCATACAGTTACGCTCCACAGCAAGCTTGGCGATATAGGCTAGCATCAGCTTTCCATAGCCCTTGCCGCGCTTCTCGGGTTTCACATAGATGTCTTCAAGATAGATGCCGGGTCGGCCAGTGAAGGTAGAGAAGTTATGAAAGAACAGCGAGTAGCCAACGGCTTCACCTTTATACTCTCCAATCGTCACTTCGGCGTAAGTCTTCTCTCCAAATAGAGTTTCTGCTAGCGTTGCAGCTGTTGCTACAACCTCGTGGCTCAGTTTTTCGTAGTCTGCTAGCTCCTGAATGAAACTTAGAATCAGTGCGCAGTCATCGACCGTAGCTGAACGAATAGTAAAATCAGGGATACTGGTGGCTTGTTTCATTAATCGTTCTCTTCTCTTTTTTTTCGATAGTCGCAATAAGGCACTCATCAAATTATGATTTTGCACACTTGATGAGCGGTTTTGCTCAGCTAAGCGGCCGATTATACAGCACATCTGCGACTTAGAGCATCTGCTGCGGCCTGTAAGTGTTGGTCCCTGACTGCTATAATGTGCGCCCTTTTTGCCCCAAGGTGGGCGACTTCAAAAGTGTACACACAGATCACTACGTGGGGTGTACACAAAGGGCGTAAGCAGCGAACACAGCACTAGCCTGGCTAGAATGAGTCAATACAAGGAACTACGATGTCAGACAAGAAATCTACGATTATCTATACCGAGACAGACGAGGCGCCAGCCTTAGCCACCTATTCGCTACTACCGATCATCAAGGCCTATACAGATGCCTCTGACGTGGCCGTCGAGACTCGAGACATATCCCTTTCCGGACGAGTAATCGCCAGCTTTTCAGACTTCCTGAACGCCGATCAGCAGCAGGGCGATGCTCTAGCTGAGCTTGGACAGATGACTCAAGACCCAATGGCTAACATCATCAAATTACCCAATATCTCAGCTTCTCTGCCGCAGATGATGGCGGTAATCAAGGAGCTGCAGGCCAAGGGTTATGCACTTCCCGACTATACAGAAGACCCGAGCACGGACTCAGAACGCGACATCAAGGCGCGCTATGACAAGATAAAAGGCAGTGCGGTAAATCCGGTGCTCAGAGAAGGCAATTCTGATCGTCGTGCACCAGCCTCCGTGAAATCCTATGCGCAAAAGAACCCTCATTCCATGGGTGCCTGGTCCAAGGACTCCAAATCACATGTCGCTAATATGGAGTCGGGTGACTTCTTCGGCAGCGAACAATCGACAACTCTTGGGGCAGCTACAACGGCTAAGATTGAGCACCGCGATGGCGCAGGCAATGTGACTGTCCTCAAACAAGGCATTGCTTTGCTAGCTGGCGAGATAATAGATGCGTCGGTTATGAATAGAAATTCACTACGTTCGTTTCTTGCGAAGCAGATAGACGATGCCAAGAGTCAGGGTGTGCTTTTCTCTCTTCATCTAAAAGCAACGATGATGAAGGTGTCGGATCCAATAATTTTTGGTCATGCGGTTACGGTTTTCTATGAAGAAGCATTCAACAAGCACGCGGCTGTTTTTGCTGAGTTAGGTGTCGATGCAAACAACGGCGTCGGAGATGTCTACAGTAAAATTAAGTCACTGCCAGACGCTCAACGTGAAGAGATAGAAGCAGACATAGCGGCCTGTTATGCGAGCCGACCAGAAATGGCGATGGTCGATTCGGACAGGGGAATTACCAATCTTCATGTCCCAAGCGATGTGATCATCGACGCTTCTATGCCGGCCGCACTGAGAACCTCAGGACAGATGTGGGGCCCTGATGGGAATCTGCAAGATATGAAGGCGGTAATTCCAGATCGCTGCTATGCCGGTGTGTATCAGGAAGTTTTCGACTTCTGTAGAACGAATGGCGCATTCGATCCAGCCACTATGGGCAGTGTGCCTAATGTTGGTCTTATGGCACAGAAAGCTGAAGAATACGGATCGCACGACAAGACATTCGAGCTGGCCGCTAACGGCACAGTAACCGTTGTAGATAGCGAAGGTAATACCTTGCTAGAGCATGCGGCAGAGAAAGGCGATATCTGGCGTATGTGTCAGGCAAAAGACGCGCCAATCCAAGATTGGGTTAAACTGGCAGTGAGTCGAGCAAGACTATCAGCTCTCCCAGCAGTGTTTTGGTTAAATGAGAATCGTAGTCACGATGCTGAGATCATCAAGAAGGTTAATACCTATCTTGCCGATCATGAAACCGGTGGCTTGGAAATCAGTATCTTGACGCCAGAGGCAGCCACTCGTCTTTCGCTGCAGCGGGCGAAAGAAGGCTTAGACACCATTTCGGTGACAGGCAACGTACTGCGCGACTATCTAACAGACCTATTCCCAATTCTAGAACTCGGAACCAGCGCTAAGATGCTTTCCGTTGTTCCTCTGATGAAAGGCGGTGGCCTGTTCGAGACTGGCGCTGGCGGTTCCGCGCCTAAGCATGTTCAGCAATTCGAAAAAGAGAATCACCTGCGCTGGGATTCACTCGGTGAATTCTTGGCGCTGGCTGCATCGCTTGAGCATCTGGCGAATGTCACAGGAAATAAACGAGCAAAAATTCTCGCTGATTCTCTGGACAAGGCCACGGGAGACTTTCTAGATAATAACAAGTCGCCGTCGCGTAAGGTAAACGAGTTAGATAATCGCGGCAGCCATTTCTATTTAGCCATGTACTGGGCGCAGGCTCTAGCTGCACAGGAAGATGATGCTGAACTGCGGGCGCGTTTCGCACCGGTTGCTCAGGCCATGACGGAGAACGAAGCGAAAATCGTCGACGAACTGAACTCTGTACAGGGACCGGCGATGGATGTTGGCGGCTACTATAAGCTGGATGTAGCAAAGGCGTCTGCAGCTATGCGCCCAAGCGCTACTCTAAATGCGATAGTCGCGGCTGTTTAATCTGCCTCAACATTCCCAATCACTCTCGGCGAGTAAAATCTAAGCGCCGAGGGTGATTGGAATCCTTCTAGAAAAAATCTCCAACTTGTCTCTAAACCTTTGATTTCCTAGAATCAGAGGTGCGCTACAAACTAAAAATACCCTGCCGCGGCCATATCCCAGACCGAATTCTTCTGAATGTCCTAAGAGATACTTTTTGTCCTATTTATAAGCTCGAATAAATCAATAGGATAATAGATACTCCAACGACCATGAAAATAAATTATCAGACGCTACTGAGAAATTTTCAGGCTGGAACAACCACGGCCATCTTGCTGATACCCCAAAGTATGGCCTACGCACTGGTGGCGGGAGTACAACCAGTTTACGGTCTTTATGCATCATTGTTGCCTCTGGTAGTGTATGCGCTCTTGGGTAGATCACGGGAGCTGGCCTTAGGCCCAGGAGCCTTGGATACATTGTTGATTGGTGTGACGATCGGTGGTTTATCAATGGCCAGCAATCCGAATGCGGCGACAGTGGCAGCCGTTATCGCTTTTCAGGTGGCCATCATACAGATTGTATTGGGCTTGCTACGGGGAGGGTTTTTAATAAATTTTTTGTCAAAGCCGGTTATTAGCGGCTTCACGTCTGCTGCGGCTTTGACAATAGCCATCAGTCAAGTCAAACATTTACTAGGAATGGAGTTAGACAGGAGCTCGCGCTTCTATGAGGAGTTCTGGCAACTCGTTACCCACGTTGAAGAAATACATTTAATGACAGCAATGATAGGAATTGGATCTCTTCTTTTTATTGCGATGGCGAAACGAATTAAAAAGAATTTTCCGAATGCCCTAGCAGTGGTCATTCTTGCGACAATCGTAGGCGCTGTGCTGAAAGTAGATCAAAGCCAAGTATCAATTCTCGGTGCTATTCCGCAAGGTCTTCCTCAATTCGGATTTACCTGGGTCACGCAGGAATTATTCATAGCACTCTTGCCAAGCTCGGTGGCGATAGCAGCTGTTGGCTATCTAACAACTATTTCGATCGCTAGAACTTTTGCCGACCGAAATCACTATGATATAGCTCCAAATCGAGAATTGATTGCACTGGGAGCTTCTAATTTTGTGGCTAGTTTTTCACAGGGCTTTCCTGTAAGTGCTAGTTTTTCGAGGTCGGCAGTTCACGCAGAAGCAGGCTCTACTTCTCCTTATTCCCTCGTTGTGGTCGCAACCTGGATATTTCTCACTCTGCTTTTCTTAACAGAATATCTTTACTATCTGCCTACTGCGACGCTGGCGGCCATTATCATACTCGCAGTGCTTGGCCTGATCGATTTTACTCTAGTCAAACATTTACGAAAAACCAAACAGTCAGATATGTGGCTATTGCTGTTAACATTTTTCTCAACATTGATAGTCGGTATTGTCGAGGGCATTCTCATCGGAGTTGTGTTTTCTTTAGGACTATTTCTTTATTTAACAACTCGTCCACATACCGCGATACTGGGTCGAGTTGGGGAGACTGCGGATTTCCGTAACCTAAAACACTATCCTGAAGCGACAACTTATACAGGCGTCATCATTATTCGTATTGATGCACAATTTTATTTCGGCAACGTCAGTTTCCTAAAAGCTCTGCTCAAGAAACTGGAAAAGGAATCGCCATCCCCATTGAAAACCATCATTATAGAAGCTTGTAGCATTGCTCAGCTCGATAGCAGCGCAGATTCGGTATTACACGATATTGCCGATGATTTCAAAGAGCGCAATATAAAATTAAAATTCGCTAGCGTTAAAGTTCCCGTATTGAGAGTTATGAAAGCATCTGGGCTGTACGATAAAATCGAAGAGAGAAATTTTTTCATGAACATTGATGATGCTGTACAAAGCGAATTAAGTCAGTAAGTTACAGTTTTCCTAATCACTCTCGGCAAGTAGAACATAAGCGCCAAGGCTAATTAGAATAGCTCCGGAAATTTTGTCTAACTGGTCTCTAAAATTTCGGTTTCCTCGAATCACAGTTGCTGCCTTGTCTGCGAAAAATACAACGAATAAGTCGCAGGGAATAGCTGACAACGTTACGATTAAACCAAGCAGTAGAAACTGAGGCGCTGCTGAGCCTGCTTCTGCCACAACAAACTGCGGTAACAATGCCAGGAAAAAGTGCAGTTTTCGGATTGCTTGCTTCGATGATCACGCTCTGAACGAAGATTTTTCTCGTATTGAGCGCTGCTAGTATTTCCTGCGTCGTCTCACTGTCTTCAAATTCTTCTTGATTTTTTCTTTTGAAAAATCGAATCCCGAAGTGCCCCAAGCCCAGATACACAAGATAGCTTGCGCCAACTATTTTCAATAATGTGTAGGCCACAGGTGAGTAATTAAACAGTACGGAAAGTCCAAACACCGCGGCAACTACGTGGAACAAACTGCCTAGAGCTAATCCTGCAATAGCAGAAAAGCCGGCGGAAGTACCCTGTGCAAGAGTCCGCGCCATTAAATAGAAGTTTGCTGGGCCTGGAGAGAGGTTCATGATGAAGGCAGCTGCGGTGAACAGCAATAAATCATTTAGTGGCGGCATGATTTCACTTTTTTTTTGGTAAAAAAAAGCCCATCGCTAGCGATGGGCTTTTCGTTCTCTTCTATCCTAATACTTAGTCAGTAGCGTGCTTACTTAATGGGACGAACATAGCGCTTAACTCCACCAACCGGACCAACCTCGGCGCCAAAGATATTTCCGTGTGCATCGGCTACTACACCTTCAGCAGTACAAGTGCCACGACAATCTGGTTGTGGATCAGGAATCAGGAATTCCACTTCGCCGGTAATCGCGCTTCCAATACGAATGCCACGAACCCAGTCGCCGTGATCCGGGTTAACCGAACCTGACTCTGAATCTGCGCCGTAAAGCACATCGTTCTTGTCGATGTAGATGCCACTCAAACGGCTGAACTGATGCCAAACGTCGAGTAGGTTGCCTTCTTGATCGAATATCTGGATACGGTCATTGCCGCGGTCAGCAACGAATAGACGGCCTTTTGAATCCATGGCTAGGCCATGTGGCTGACGGAAGTTTCCGGGCTCAGTACCCCATTCGCCGAATGAGAAAAGGTGGTTTCCGTCCGCATCGAACTTGTGCACGCGGTTGGTGGAACCTTCAGCACTGGAATGTCCCTCGCCAACGAAGATGGACCCGTCTGGTGCAACATGCACGTCATTTGGCGTGTAGAAAAACTCGTCGTCCTGACCACCGCCTTTCTTGCCTATCGACATCAGGTGAACACCGGTGGGGCTGAACTTGTGAACCTGATGCCCGTAATGCTCGCCATCATAGCCTTGTGTCTGTTCTGAGCCACGAGCGTCAGCGACCCAGACATTGCCGTCGTGATCGACGTGAATGCCGTGAGGCCAAGTAATATAACCGGCGCCGAAGCTACGAACCATATCGCCGTTCTTGCTGAACAACATAATTAGGTTTGTGTCAGGTTTTTCTACACAGGCATTTGCATTGCCGCCGCAGCGCTCTGCGACCCAGATGCTCTCGCCATCAGCATCGATCTCAACTGTGCTGGAGGAGCCCCAGTTGCGGCCTGCAGGCATCTGGAAATATCCAGACTGGGTGCTATAAGGGTTTTCCAGATCGTTTGTAGGAGGCATATCAGCTTGGGCAAAAGCCAAGGCTGGGGCTATCGCCAGTGCCAAAAAAGCCGATTTTATGTTGTTATTAGTCATCTTCTAGAACTCTCGTTGCTCTTACATTTATGGAGGGAAGGTACAAGAATAAACTAGGGGTAATAGCAATACAATTGTAATGTGTGCCAGTGTTATACAGGCTCAGAAGAAGCGCTTAAACAGCGTCTCAATCTCTATTGGATACCCGAATACCGAAGGTGTCTATTTCGACGAGTACATTAGCCGTGCCGGTAATGTCGCGCCCAGCGGCTTTCGAGTCGTCATGATAAGCATAGACTACCACCTTCAGCGCATCGGCGCGGCGCAAGGGCAGGCTAGCCATTTCCGAGTCAAACCCCTGTGGTACAAAGATGTTTACTACATCCATTTTATCGCCGGCATCGCGTGTGAATTTTCGTTTATTCGAATACCAGGCAGACTTTGTGTCGGGTAGATTGCCAGCCGTTTGTGCGTCATAAATAAAAATCACATCCACTTCGGTAATGATGATCGCATTCGGATCTAGCGTGGAGGAGATAAAAACAGAATTCACTTCAGCAATCACACTACCCGACAACAAAAAGATCGAATAAAGGATTACAGAGACTGGCAGAAATTGTTTTCTAAACATGAGTAATTCGATCCAGCCTGATATTTGAGGGTACCCGAGGCTAGCAAGTGTAAATGGGAATCCGTAATCACGGCGAATAAAAACCAGCAATAAATAAAAGAACCAGAGTTGGATAATAACCCAACTCTGGTTTTTTTGAATTCACACAACCTGCGGATGAGATCAGGCTTTGAGTAATTGAATAGCTTTCTATTCTTCTGTGGCGACGGTTCCAGTATCAGACTTCGGTGAGCCGTCTCCATTCAAGCCCATGGATTCATAGCGTCTCCAACCGGCGAGAATACCCTGCAGGCCATGGTTGCCTTCGTGGCAGGCATATTCATAGACCGGGTCGGCGGCGCGGCGCATCGGCACTCTGCCGGACCAGCTTTCGTCCCAAGACAAGGGATCTTCCACGGTGAAGTCATAATCTAGCGTGTCTCCATCAATCCAGCTGAAACGTTCGGAAATCACGGCCTGATCCGACATGCCACGCAGATTGTAGTCGTGGTAGAAATGCTGCGTCGTTATAACCAGCTCATCGCCATCCCAATGTGCAACTGAATCGCCTTCCCACTTAAGCTGCTGCGTGCTGTGTTCGCTACCCAGCGGAATGATGCGCGCGGTATGCACCATCTCATTCAAGATCATGACAGTGTCTTTCGTCTGAACTATCTGCATATTGTTGTTGTAGGAGCCGGGAATCATTGGTGGTCCACCGACGAAACCGACTAGGCACCGATCAATTGTCGTTCTGCCCTCTGGGCCAGCACTCTCAAACACCATCTGACCATAGGTGGCACGTCGCTCGCGACCGGCGGCATTCAATTCGGGTACACGGCCATTCGGTGGATCGTAGACCAGCGAGGTACGACGATCGGCGATGGTCTCTACGCCACGCTCGTACCAGAATTCGTTATAGGAGATAACGCCCGGCGGATAACCCGCGCCACCAACGGAATCGATGATCAGGTCGCGGTTCTGGCGACGTCTCTCAAAAGCTTCCCACTCGAGCGCCTCCTCTGCAGTCAGTGTGGCCTTGTCGGCGAGTTCTCTTGGGCGGTTAAGCGGAGTAAGTGTCCTGAAGGTATAAGTACCCTGAAAATCGGGTTGACCGTGCTCGGTGCGTGGTATATCTGGCGACTGCCCGAGCAGTTGTGGCGCGATCATAAGGCCAATTATTGCTAAAGAAAGTTTCGTGAGTGCTCTGTTGTGCATGTGAACCTCCAACAGTATTCTAATTATGGTGAGATGGTGGACTAACTGATCGAAACTACGCGTATTTAGGCGAATTTTCAAGGATATTCGGGCATTACTAGAGGCTAAATAGGGGTGCTTTAGTGGGGAAAGCGCTGAAAAAATGGCAGCCAACACTAACGCAGTCTGCTTGCGACAATTCAGCTAAGATTCAGGCTCATCGCTATATTGTAGAGCTCCCCTTCTACCTAAGGGCAGGAGAAGAATAATCAGGAAAAAGCAATGAAACACCCAAAATTGATAGTCTGCCTAATATTGGCGCTATCGCTGACTGGCTGCATAGGCTCTGTGATCGGAGTGGCGGTAGATACGACAACGGCAGTGATTAAGGCACCATTCCAGATCGCTGGGGCGGTGGTCGGTGTCGCTGCTGACACTGCAGGTACGTTGATTTCCGCACCCTTCAGGATGGCCAATGCTGCTGTTGGGGGAGATGATCATGATCGCCACCACGGTTATGATCATTCCGAGCATGACACTGAACATTCTGAACACCACAGTACTCACTCCGAACATGCACAAGAGCAGCCTGCGAATTAGCGTTAACGGCAGCAAAGACTTAGCTTCTAGCGGATCAAATTGAATTGATTGAGTAGGTGGTTTATTCTTGCCATCGACTGAATTTTCCCGCTAGAGCATGCTGATGGCCATTCCCGCCAGTTTCAAGAATAGTATCCGAAACAGCAAGAATTCTGCTGATAAGCAGACGCGCGCCTCAATGGCAGCGTTCAAGTTTCCATTAGTAATATCCATATCTCTTATTCTTCTAAGTTTCGTTCCTCGTGTTCAGGGCAATTCCGCACTAGTTTGGTCATTTTGGGGTGCTGCCGCCACGCTGCTCTTGTGGCAAGCGTATCTGCTAGTTAATTCTAGAAACAAGAACGAAGAGCATGTGTTCAGTGTAGTGTTGCGTCCACAGCACTACATCCAAGCCATGGTTCAGTTCAGTGTCTATGCTTATTGGGGTTATTACTGGCGGCCGGTATACGATCATGCTTGGCTGATGTTAGCGCAGCTGCTATTTGCCTATACCTTCGATATGTTGCTGGCCTGGTCGAGGCGACGTGAATATAGCTTAGGCTTTGGCCCCTTTCCGATTATTTTTAGCATCAATCTGTTTCTCTGGTTTAGGGATGATTGGTTTTATATGCAATTCGTGATGATTGCAGTCGGTTTCATGGGCAAGGAATATGTACGTTGGAATCGAGACGGGCGTAGCTCGCACATATTTAACCCTTCCGCGTTTGCCCTGGGCCTTTTCTCTCTTGTATTGATCGCTACCAACACAACCGGCTTGACCTGGGGTCAGGACATTGCATCGACTCTTACTCTGGCGCCGAACATCTACACGTTCCTCTTTCTAGTTGGCTTGATCGTAATGTACTTTTTCTCCATAACACTTGTTGCCAGTATGGCGGCGATTACCTTGTTTGGAGTCAGTGCCCTGTATTCCGTTAGCACAGGTGTTCCGTACTTCCTCGATTCGGAGATTCCTGCCGCTGTTTTTCTAGGGCTACATCTATTGATTACCGATCCTTCTACCTCGCCGAGAACACCACTAGGTAAGACGTTTTTTGGAGTGCTCTACGGCCTCGGGGTGTTCGGCCTCTATAGTCTTCTAGGCGCTATGGGCGAGCCAACATTCTATGACAAACTTCTTGTAGTGCCGTTGCTCAATCTAAGTGTTATCGCTATCGATAGAGCCGTACGTTCTATCCATTCGGCAGCTCTCTTGAATGTCTGGAAAGAAAGTTGGCTCGGTGGGCGAGCTAATCTTGCGCACATGAGTATCTGGATAGTGATTTTCGCTTCGATGTCTTTTCTGGGCAATACCGACAGCAAGCATCAGGGCGATAGTCTGCCATTTTGGGAGCAGGCCTGCGCGAGTGACTTATCCAATGCCTGTGGCCGTATGTTGCAATTGGAGGTGACCTATTGTGGTGACAATGCGGCCTGGGCGTGCAATGAAATAGGTGCACATTATCGCGAAGGAATAATTACTGAATCCAATCAAGAGCTATCGATGGCCTATTTCTCGCGCGGATGCGAGTTGAAGTTTCGAGCAGCGTGCCTAAATCTTCTAGACACGAATTTAGTGGCGCGGGAAGTGCCGCATGAATTGGACCTGCGATTACTATTGCGAGAAGGTGGACAGAACTTGATGACACTCTCCGAGCCGGAGTTAATGGAGCGTGCATGCGAACATGACTGGGCCTTTGCTTGTACCAGAGCAGAAAGCCGCAGGACTGCGTTATGAGTAAGTCTCAAAGCGAGACAGAAACTAAGCCCCAGGATCAGCAGATACCCAACCGAGCTCTGGGCCTCACTATCATGTGTCTCGCGATCGTCTTCGTGGCCGCATGGATGGCGCTTCAGTCACAGCAGAAAATGGATTCAGCTATAACTGACTTTTCTTCTCCAGCGCAGGAGACGATGACGGGCTTTCTCGACGGCGCTTGGTTTCTGCCAGATGAGTCGCTACTGGGCTTTGTTCGAGTTTCCTCCGGCCCCTTCACCATGGGAAGTAACCCCGCGTTAGATCGTCTGGCTTACGAGAACGAGCGATGGTCAACTAATCGCCGTCAGGGAACAGTAGAGATAGGCGATTTCTATATAGGGCGGTATGAAGTTACCGCTGCTCAATTCCGTGCATTCACAGCAGAGAACCCTGAGCTTGCTAATGAAGTGGTAGCGGGCATTCAAGGTGATATGCCAGTTACGAATATTACTTGGTCTGAGTCGCTAGCCTACTCGCGCTGGTTGCAACAAAAATTAGTAAATTCTGTGGATACTCCAGATGAGTTAAGACGTTATCTTGAGGCGGGCGGAAAAGTGAGTATTCCTTCGGAGGCCGAATGGGAGAAGGCTGCACGAGGTGCTGACGGCCAAATATTCTCTTGGGGAAACATACCCTCAACGGAATTTGCAAACTACGGCACCAGAACGATATTACCAGTCGGCTCCCGGCCCTGCTCCGAATGTGCCTACGGTCTGCAAGATATGAGCGGCAATGTATGGGAATTGACACGCAGCCCATTGCAGGACTACCCCTACAACCCGGACGATGATGCAGAGAACCTTTCCGAGGATGCACTCTGGGTGATGCGTGGTGGATCATACGCAGACAGTGTGGGCAATGTGCGTGCCGCGGTGCGTGGTGGAGTCGATCCGAGCGTGCGTAACAATACGATAGGCTTTCGTGTGGTCATCAGCAAACCCTAGACACTTTCGTGTAAACCAATCTCCTAATTAAGCGTTTTACTAAACAAGCGATACAGTTTTGTTTCGTGAGCTTAGCTAAGGAGACATCGCACAAAAACAATCACCGACACGCCGTCGTGCACACGCATAGAGTAGTCAGCAAGGTTGCGATTGCTAGACCAGCGCCTATTCGAACGGTTACAAAAGTTTCGGCGTTCAGTCTGAATAGATTGTCTGCAGGATATGTGCGTTTCTTACACGACGATGAAACGTTCTATTACAGGGAAGGGGCGTACTACAAGAAGAAACCGCACGGTTTTGTAATTGCAAAACCACGAGTTGGTCTTCGCGTTGCAACGTTATCTAGGGGCTATAGAATTGTTCGAGATGGCAAGTCAACGTTCTACAATTTCAACAATGTGCGTTATAGAAAAATAGATGGCTTCTTCATAGTCGTATAGATGGGACAAATACGAAGAAGCCTATCGGGTTGCAGAAAATAGCCTTAAGCAGGAGCTATTAGTTTTAATCGGGAAGGGCGAAGACGAGAATTAAATCGCCGCCTCTTCGTCCTCTCGAACCTCCGCCAGATGCAACGGTTACGTATTCTTGACCATCGATGACATATATCGAAGGTGAGGCAAACACGCCAGCCCCAGTATTAAATTTCCATAGCTCTTCGCCGGTATAGGCATCATAGGCGTAGAAATAGCCTGCGGTATTGCTGCCCGCACCAACGAAGACTATGCCGCCCGCGGTTACAACTGATCCGGCTTGCCCGTACCCTTCGAAGATCTGTCTCCAGATTAATTCTCCCGTCGTTGGGTCATAGGCGGAGAAATACCCCTTCGGATCGCGCCCGGAATTAAACGGCTGATCAATCGCATTGATATAAAGATAGCCCGTGTCCTTACTGAAGGAAATCGGCGCGTAGTTCGCGCCTCCACCATAACCAGGAGAGAAAATCTGATTAGGCCCGATAGGAGTAAACTGCTCGACCAGTTCGTTCGCTTCCATCTGTTGTGCTGGAATATCGGTTGGGAAAACCGGTGATACGGGCTCCATTCTTTCGCCGTTAGCCTTGTGTGGAATTGGCTGTGTTGGATAGGGTACTTCGCCCTCTACAGTGGTTACGGTTGAGACTGGGGTTTCGATGATCGGATGCACTGGTTCGCCAGTTTCGCGATTGAGAATATACAGCCAGCTGTTCTTGCTCGCCTGTGCGAGAGCTTTGATGTCCTGCCCATCGACTTCCATTTCAAACAAGACCGGTTGATTCCCGGAGTCGTAGTCCCACACATCGTGATGCACTTGTTGGTAGTACCACTCCAGGTTTCCCTCCTCTAAAGACAGAGCGATAAGCGAATCACTGAACAGGTTCATGCCGTCGCGTTTTGTGCTGTCGCCGAAAGGATTGCCGACGGCTACGTAGACCATGCCTAATTCGGGATCAATCGCCGGAGTTTCCCATATTCCGCCGCCGTTACGTTCGCCGCCAACCCAAGTCGGACCTGCGATATCCCAGCCCTGATCAGTTTCATCTTGCGGCACGGTATTGAAGTTCCAAATGCCTTCGCCAGTCTTAGCATCGATTGCCAACACATAGCCTCCAGCAATATGGCTCTCGCTTCGAGTCGTGCCAACATAGATAACGCCGTTGTAGACCTGTGGGGCTGTGGTGAACCAATAGCCAACCGAAATAGCAGTTTCGATATCGGGGCTCTTCTCATGTAGCACATCGAGAATCACCGGTGCTTGTCCTTTGTCTCCGAAGCCCTCTAAAGGCTCGCCGGTAATGGCATCGAGCGCGAAGATAAATGAGCCCGCCGCGGAATACACCACGCCATCTTCATACGCCACGCCCCGATGTCTGAAGACATAGCCCTCGCGTCGACCGCCTCCTAGCAGACGAGTTACGTCATAGGCCCACAGGAGGTGCCCATCTTCTGCGTTTAGTGCATAGACGCTGCCACGCGAGTCGGTGACATACATTATGTCGCCTACAATTATTGGAGTGGTCTGGTTACTTACACCATCGATGACGCCGTGTTGGAATAGCCATTTCGGAGTTAGCTCGGCGACATTGCCGCGAGTAATTTGGTCGCTAGGCGCATAGCGCGAACCAGCAAGATCGAGATTGTGCAGACGCCAATCCATATTTTGAACAGATGATCTTGGGCGTAGTGCAGACTCGACTTCCACCTGCTCAACTTCTCCGCCGGTAATACTACTGCTAGTCGCAACTTCGATAGAAGTTGAATCACCCTCTGGAGCACATCCAATTAAAAGAAGAGGTAGTCCGGCAAGTAGTAGTAAGGTTCGAATCGATTGCGGTCTTGAGTGCAACATTAGTCGTGCTCCCTTCGATAGTGTTATTAAAATTTATTGTCAAATTAACTATTAGAATACTTAGTAAAGTAACCCAAGCTAGTGGTGATGTTTAGAGGCTACTGTCCAACATAAACTCAACGATGGATTTTAGTTGGTCGTCGCTGCAGCTTACGCATAGGCCTCGCGGGGGCATGATGCCATTGAGTCCAGCGATTGTGTTTTGAACAAGTGTGTCCATGCCTTTTTCCATGCGAATTTCCCACTCGATCTGATCGCCTACCTCGGGGGAATGAGCCGCACCTGTGCCATGGCAGGCAAAGCACGTTGCTTGATAAATCTTCTCTGCATCGAAGTCGTCGTCTTCTGCGGCAACACTCAATGTCGGAAACAATAAGAATGCATAGGCAAAGTTAAACAAAGCTTTTGACGTCATGTGCACAACCCGGTTACGACTAATACTGTTTGCGTACTATATTGAAGAAGTCGACGAACTTCTGCATGTTTACTGCGTCCTGGGAGATGAGCAGCGAATGATCACCACCTGGGATTTCTACATAGACATGCTGCATACCTAGCTCCTGCATC
This sequence comes from uncultured Gammaproteobacteria bacterium, assembly GCA_913058275.1. Taxonomy (GTDB): domain Bacteria; phylum Pseudomonadota; class Gammaproteobacteria; order Pseudomonadales; family Pseudohongiellaceae; genus UBA9145. The sequence goes on from CAJXQP010000004.1 coordinate 33,805, forward strand.
TTCGCCACCCAAGCACGAGTGCGCTCTACCGGCACAGCGGCATCCTCGTCTCCCTGTAGAACGAAAATGGGCAGATGCTTGATGTTATTCAGAATGGTATTCATCGGCGCATCCGCTTCGGGTGCAGGCGCCGCTACTCCTAAACCTGCGAACATGTCCGGGTATTTAGCCGCAATATGGTAGGTGCCAGCGCCGCCCATGGAATGTCCCCAGAGGTAAATTCGGTTTGAATCAACACTGAACTCGTCGCGCATCAACTGTAAGACATTCATGACATCTTGTTCGCTACGCTCGGCGTCCTGCATATCATCTAGTGTTCTTGAGCCGTACCAGCCGCGGCGGATATAGCCCAGTGGCGTGACGACGATGTAGCCACTCGCTTCAGCCTGATCTAGTAATCCGTGATAACCCATCAGCCAGTCGTGGGTCCTGCCTAATCCATGCAAGGATACGATCAGCGGGGCTGGCTGGCTGCTGTCATAGCTTGAAGGAACAAAAACGGCATAGGGAATCGATTCACCGGTGCCTGGAAATTCATAGTTTCTGTGTTGAACGCGAGGATCATCGATATGCTGCTCATCATCGGTCCCTTGGCGATCGGCATAACTCAGCGCGCCGGTAGAGAGTGTGATTGCCATTAGTGCTAGCTGCAGGAGTGTTTTCATTGTTGTTTTCTCCTACCCGTAGGGGCAGCGATTTATTGAGATTGCCTCAGAGAATAAACCAATTCCACCTCGTATATCAAAGGTGAACAGCGCGCGGCCTGCATTATATGGAGAACAGGGATCACTTTAGCGCTGAGGTAAGGGGAAAGAATTACCCTAATTAATGGATTGGCCAAATACACCGCTTTCGGCGAGTGAGCGGATCAGCGCGATGGCGTCACGGTCGGTCTGTAAATAGGCGGATTTCAAATGCTCGCCAACATCATCAGAGCCGTCTTCCTCTAGTTCGCGCCTATAGGTGAAGCGCACGAACAGATAGCCTTCTTCCGGCTCTTCCAGGTGAGTGCCACTCTCTGCGTCTATCTGGTCATACTCTTCCATGGTTTGAGTGTGGATTTTTTCGTCGGGATAGAGCATAACTCGCTCATGAAATGTGTGTTCCCCTATCTCGATGATTCGTTCGAACTCATCTTCGGCATACTCATTGTTCGTTACCTTCAAACTACTATTGAATGTGTCTGGGCGCCTCGCACGCAGCAACAAGCCTTCCCATAGCTGAGTTCGCGTGAGAATTGGCAAATCCTCTTCCGTAAGATCGTTGACCTGAATGATGTGTTCAAACTCTAGCAATACTTTCTCCTGCGACCATTTAACAGACTATCTGGATTAGTCTATTTGTAGATTCCATGATTCTACTTCATCGAGCATTTCGAGATCGGTCCAATCGAATTTAAGCGGTGTTACCGATATATACCCCTGTTGGTAGGCATAGGTGTCGGTGGTCGAGTCTTGGGAATCCACGATAATTCGTACACTCTCATAGTCTGTGGTCATGGCGTCTCTTATGGTCGGAGCATAACGAGCCGTGCTCAGGTAAGAATCCCCCATGGGTCTTACGGCTACTCCTTTCAGTTCGCCGGCTGGGACGTTGATTGAAATCATCGTGCCATTCGGCGCGCCAAGCCTGCGATATCGATCGACTAGATCGGCAGTGAACTTTGCTGTGATGGCGGTATTCTCACTATTGGGATCTTCCGAGACGGCGATTGCAGGGAGTCCGTGATACAAGCCCTCCATAGCTGCCCCTACCGTTCCAGACAGATGAGAAACGTTGCCAACGTTTGCGCCGCGGTTTATACCAGACACGACAATATCGAAGGGCTGGTCTTTTCCTAACTCTTTCACGCCGAAGCGCACTGCATCAGCCGGTCTGCCATGAACGGAGTAGCCGAAGAAGCGGCCACCTTGCTCAAAGTTGTCGACCGTTATAGAGCCTATTGAGGATTGACTAGCGCCGGATTGATTCACGTTCGGAGCGGATACAACAACTTCTACACCTTCCAGTTGTGAAAGAGCCGCATGCAGAGCGTGCAGGCGTGGAGATTCGATTCCATCATCGTTTGAGAGCAGAATACGGTAGGATTGTGCCGACGCTAGGACACTGAAGCAGCTCAATACAATCGCTGCCACAAATTGAGAGAAGGGCGTTGCGCTGTTTATTGGTCGTATCATCTATTCCTCGAATATTGCTTTACTATCGCAATAAGTTGTTATGAAGTATTGTTGTCGGCGAGATTGGATTAGGATTGGCTAACAACACAATCGTCTATAGTACAGACTAGCCTGTACAATTTATAGCTATACACCACTTAGGATTTACTCATGCGCCAGACAGTAAAAGTACTAGTTAAGACTCTAGCGATTTCGATGTCGCTGGGCACAGCGATGCCGGCGTTGGGACAGAACGCAACCAGCAATGATTCAGGAATCGAGAATAATCTAATGATGGCGATGGCATGGAAACAGACCGCCGCCGAATTTCGCGCGCTCTACCATCAAGGCTTCAACATTGCTCGCATGCGCGTTGAAATTGCCTTGGCGCAGAAGCAAGACGACTCTGCGCCACTCGCAATAATTAGTGATGTCGATGAAACCCTGTTACTCGCGAATGACTACTGGGGCTATCTCATCAATCAGGGGCAGGATTTTTTCGACGATGCATCTTGGGATCGTTGGATCGAGGAGAATCGCGCAGTCGCAAGTCCCGGAGCATTAGAGTTTCTAAATTTTTGCGTGAGCAATTCGGTTGAAATTTTCTATGTGACCAATCGTGATCAGGGCGAGACCACCGTGCAGCTGGCGATTAACAACTTAAACGCCGTTGGCTTTCCTCTCGCAGACGCTGCGCACATGCGCGTTTTACGAGAGAGTTCTAACAAGGAACTCGTGCAGCAGCAGATAAGAGAAGACTATGAAGTGGTTGCGCTGTTAGGTGACAATCTCAACGACTTTGCGCGCCGCTATTATTCCACAGATGTGGTTGAACGCATGAGTCTTATGGAACAGGATAGAGACCGTTATGGCAGCGACTACATTCTTTTTCCGAACCCCACCGACGGCCATTGGATTCGTGCAATTTTTGGTGAGTCAGAACCCGCTGCCTCTGCCGAGAATCGCGACATACTAAGGGACGCTGCGACACGTGCTGCCTGGGCCCCGTAGGCATTGATAAGATTTGACTAGTCGACACATACAAACCCAAGCAATAGAATGCACGCCATTCGCTTGGCAAATAAATTAACAGGATAGACAATGAATTCAGACGTACTCTTTAAGCCTTTTAATCACCCGAAATTACAACTACCCAATCGTATTATCATGGCGCCTATGACGCGACAGTTCTCTCCTAATGGAATACCCGATAGCAATGTCGAAGAATATTATAGAAAGCGAGCCGCGGGCGGTGTCGGGTTAATTATTACCGAGGGCACAACCGTCAATCACAGGGCGGCATCATCAGGAGTACAAATACCTTGTTTTCACGGTGATGCCTTAGAAGGTTGGGGAAAAATCGTCAAGGCCGTGCATGCCGCAGGTGGCAAGATAGCACCACAGTTGTGGCACGTGGGCTCGATTCGAAAACCGGGTGAGGGGCCACATCCTGACTATCCCTCAGCGACACCTTCCGGTCTGCTAGGGCCAGATAAAAAAGTACTAGAACCACTATCGACAAGCGAGATCGATGAGTTGGTTGTAGCTTATGCTCAAGCTGCAGCAGATGCCGTGCGCCTTGGATTCGACGCCATCGAGTTACACGGTGCGCATGGCTATCTGATCGATAACTTCTTCTGGGAAGGCACCAATCAAAGAGATGACAAGTATGGAGGCTCTCTTGAAAATCGCACGCGATTCGCCGTTGAGATCATGCAGGCGATACGTGGAGAAGTCGGCGACGACTTTCCTGTGATCTTGCGCTTCTCGCAATGGAAGCAGCAGGACTTCGATTCGAAACTGGCACAGACGGCGGAAGAGTTGGAGCAATTTCTGAGTCCCCTGTCCGATGCGGGCGTGGATATCTTCCACTGCAGCACGAGACGATTCTGGGAGCCGGAATTCGAAGGCTCTTCGCTGAACTTAGCGGGCTGGGTTAAGAAGATAACGGGCAAGCCAACAATCAGTGTAGGCAGTGTCGGTCTAAGCGAAGAATTCGTCGCGACCTATAGTGATGGTTCTGCAGAAGTGGCAGGGATCGATGAGCTATTAAGTCGCATGGAAGACGATGAGTTTGATCTGATTGCAGTGGGCCGCGCTTTGATAGCGAATCCTGATTGGGCAAACAGAGTAAAAAATAATGACATGGATTCGATAGAGACTTTCCATAAAGAGCAACTAACCGCGCTGGTCTAATTGCTTCGAAGTCGCGACAATTGATTAGAGCAAATATTCGAGCGAGATCTTTAGAAGACTACAACAAGGGGTTGAAGAAATGACGCAGTTCGCCCAATCGAAAGTAAAGCTTTTCCTTATTGGCATCTTCTTCGTACTGTTGTTGGCGGCTTTATTATTATTTCTGCCGCCCTCTGTCTCTAGTTCGGCTCAGCTGTCTGAATCTGCGGAGGCTATCGAGCGCGGCGAATATTTAGTTATAGCGGGAGGCTGTATTAGCTGCCACCGCGGGGAAGATGACGCGGAATCGTTTGTCGGAGGCCTTGCCCTAGTGTCAGATTTTGGTACGTTCTATGCGCCAAATATCACTCCTGATCAGGAGACCGGAATTGGCAGCTGGGAAGCGCAGGATTTTCTACGTGCGCTCCAGCACGGACGCACTCCTTCGGGTAGTTTCTACTATCCCGCATTCCCGTATCGCGCCTATGCAGGACTAAGCGACGAAGATGTGCTGGATATTGGATCCTACCTTATGAGCCTAGAACCTTCGATCAATGCGGTCCCAGAAGCGGAAACGCCAGCCTGGCTAAACCGCTGGGCAATGGCCGGGTGGAATCTATTGGCAGACATGAGCGAAGCTGATGCTGAAACCTTCGATGATGAGCTAGTTGCGCGCGGTGCGTATATTGCGCGCAATCTTGGACATTGCAGCGAGTGCCATACGCCGAGAAATACAGTAGGAATTCTCGATGCGAGCAGAGAGTTTGCAGGAGCGACCCTTGGTGAAGAAGTTATCGAAGCGATCGACGCTGAAGCGCTAAGCAAGTGGACCACGAATAATTTTGATCTGTTCATGTTGATAGGAATGAAGCCAGATGGTGAATTTGCTGGCGGCGACATGAACGATGTTATCGAGCACAATACCAGCAAGATAAGTGATGAGGACAGAGACGCGTTAGCGGCATTCTTTACGCGACACAATCAATCCGAGTAATCTCTACGGAGTATTCAGGCATAAAAAAAGGCAGCCAAGGCTGCCTTTTTAATTTCTTACAACGAATATTGTTAGTCGTTGTCTACTCTAAAGTCATCGTGACAGTTTCCACAACTACCACCGAGTCCTCGGAATGCGCCTAGGGTAGCAGCCATGTCACCGCCGGCAGCGACTTCCGCAAAAGTATTAGCACCCTCAAGCAATGCCTGAGCCTTCGCGGCGAATTCGGCAGGGTTTTCCCAAATCACGTCTAGAGCTTCGGTTTCAACGTCGAAATCGCGCGTGTCCATAGCAGCGAACAAATCAGGAATCATTGGCGCAAGAGCGGCTATGTTATGCGCATTCTTTTCTGCGAGCTCTGCATTGAAGGGCGCGCCCTGCGCCATACCGGCGATCGGAAGGAGATTGAATAAAAGCAGTTTGAACACAGACTGACGCGTTTCGGCGGCCCCTGCTGCTCTTTGTGCTGGTGTAGGTTCGTCTTGAGCCGACGCTGTAAACAGCGTGCCCGAAACAAGCATCGCTAAAGCAGAAACTAGTACAAGTGCTTTTTTGATCATTTATATCTCCGATCCCTTATAGGATATTGCTAGTCAAATTAATTCGTTTAGTCGAGTGCTTGGCAACAGGGCCCTAAAACTCGCCTTCTGCAAAACTGCAGTTGCAGACTATATTACAAGTAATTTGTGAATGTCACTGTCTCTGGACGAATTCTTTTGCATAGAGGAACTCGCGAGCGGAATCCTACTACTTATAGAGGACCAGACAATGATGTATTTTATTCGAGGCTATTCAGGGATTTTCGGACGGGCTAGTTTGCCACTTCCTTCCAGACAAATAGCCTCGTCGCCAACACAAATGCAATTACAAACCAAGCCGCGATGCCTATTAGGGTAGGCGTGATTTCAAGTAAACTTGCACCATTGTTTGCGATCTCGCGCATAGCGGTGGACACGAAGCTCAGTGGTAGCAAATTCGCGATAGGTTGAATCAATTCGGGCATAGACTCTATTGGATAGAACACGCCAGACAGGAATATCTGCGGAAATATCACGAGATTTCCAACAGCCATAACAGCCTGTTGCGTCTTAGCTATACTACCCAGGCAGAACCCTAGACAGAGAAAAATAAAGGTGCCTAGAATAATCATTAAGTAGAAAGAGGCGAAGTTTCCGACAATACGGACATCGAGGATGGTCACGGCGAAAAGAATTAGCACCGTGAGTTGAATCAATATGATTGCCATTCTGGCGAGCACGATAGCAGTAATAAAATCATGAGGTTTGATCGGTGTGACAAAAAGCCTCTTCAGAATGCCTTTGCGACGAAACTCAACGATATTAAACCCGCTGCCAGCAATACTAAGTTGCATGAGGGTAAAAGCCATCAAACCCGGCAACAGAAAATCTAGATAACGTTGGGAGCGCGCCTGCACATCCTCAATCGTGAGTGTGAACATCGGTTCGATATTTCTAAACTCACGTTCGATCGAGATTAGTGTCTGTTCGAGCAGCGGCATGATTAAGCCCAGCTGTTGTACTTGCGCCGCATCCACGAGTAGTTGCAACTCAGCTCCATCGTTTTGTGCATCGAAGTCCTCGGGTAGTATAAGCACCATGGTCTGGTCGCCCTCTATGAGCTCTGTACGCAGGTTTGATTCTTCCCCTTCAGTGACAGTGAATAGCGGGTTGTCATTCAGCATCTGTGAAAAATCCGATGCTACTTCGCTAGTAGAATTGTTCACGATGCCGAGCTTGATGGGATCGACTTCGCCGTTGTTTGCGAAAGCGAAAATCGTCATAAAAATAATTGGGAAAAATAGGCTGAAGAAAATAGACTGCCTGTCACGCAAGAAAATTTTCAGGAATATTTTGGCTAGATGTAGTTGCAGTTTAGTTGGCATCAGTCCCTCAGCCCGTGGCCAGTAAGCGCAAGGAATACATCTTCGATATTGCCATGCATGGGTGCTTGTGGAGGTTCTGGCGCATGTTTAAGAATTAAATTCTGCGGTGTATCTTCGGCAACTAATTTGCCGTGATCCATAATGGCGATACGTTCACAGAGCGATTCGGCTTCTTCCATGTTGTGAGTAGTCAGCACGATAGTCATGCCTGCATCATTCAGCTCACGTACAAGATCCCACAGATTGTGTTTGGCTTGTGGGTCGAGGCCTGTAGTTGGCCTGTCTCTTATACACATCTCCGAGCC
>CAJXQP010000005.1 GCA_913058275.1 uncultured Gammaproteobacteria bacterium
TCTACACCTCTCTATTCGTCGGCAGCGTCAGATGTGTATAAGAGACAGACTTAACGGTGTCGTATGCCAAGGATTCTGTTCAAGGCAAGTTTAAAGATGGGTCCAATATAGCAAGGATGATTCCGTCAAGAAATTTCTACACAATCTCTTATTCTCACGATGACTTAAAAGTAGCGCTTAACTTGAAGGACGTATTTAGTCAGAACGATATTGCGGTAGGTGAGACTTCGACAGAGGCGTTCCAGATGTTAGATTTAAAAATACAGAAAACATTTAATCTGGTCAATGAGAGCGAGTTAAATCTTTCTGTATTTGCTAATAATCTTTTTGATGAGGTTGCTAGGAATCACACATCCTTTGTGAAAAATGAAGTGCCTTTACCTGGAAGGAACTATGGTATTAGGGCTAGCCTTAAATTTTAGGGTCTAATCATTTAATAAAAATTCTCATGGATTTTTTTAGGAAAAATCCATGAGAAATTCAAATCCAAAATTATTCAATTACTCTAAAAATTTTTGTTAAGTTGAGTGTGCTTTAAGATTTTTCGGCAGGAAGGTTAAGACTTTTTAATCTGTAAGCCCAGTAATTGGTTCTCAGATATTTTATAAGATTTAGTGAGTTTAATGATGAAGAGATTCGTCACCACACTTCATTAATGAAGGATTTGGCGCCTGCGCTGGTAAGGTCTATTGAGTTTGGGTAGCGTCTTGAGTTCTAAAGTTAACTGCTAGCGCTAAATAGTGTTGGATTGATCAACTTCGCTGGTAGGCGTGAAGTCGCCAGTGAAGTTGATCAGTGCATCTTCGACGAAGAACACTGACAAGCGCTCTTGGCCACGCACTAGTAAGGATTGTCTGGCAAAAATAACCATACCTGAACTTTCTCCGGTTATGGATTTAGACGTGGAGTGAGATGCTGGTCCTACTAGTAAATTGTCTATTGTAAGCAAATATCCTAGGATCTGGAGTTGGAAAAATTATTGTACAGAGATCAATTTTTATGCGAAATGTAAGCGCTGTAAGGTATTGCTCTCTATCATTCGCACTTTGTTTGATCATGTGGACCAATACTGCAGTGATCGCTCAGGTAAGTACTGAGAACGACCCGAACCCTTTTGTGTTGGCACAGCTCGTTGTCGAACCGGGCAAGATGGTGCAGGGTGAAATCATTGTCAATTCAGTAAATGGAGATACGAGTACCTTCATTCCAGTCACTGTGTTGCATGGTAGTCAGGAAGGTCCGGTATTGTCACTCATCGCAGGGGTTCACGGTTCTGAGTATTCGCCAATTTTGTCGATGCAGAAACTGCCATTATTAGTCGACCCGTCGAATTTGTCAGGAACGGTAATTATTGTGCATATTGCCAACATGCCAGCATTTACTGGGAGGACAATCTATTTCGGTCCAAATGATTTGAAAAATCTGAATCGCTCTTTCCCTGGAAATCCTAGTGGAACCGTAACTGAACGGATTGCTTTTGAATTGACAACTCATGTAATCAAGCCGGCCAACTATGTAATCGATATCCACTCTGGCGATGCAAATGAAAGTTTGCGACCTTCTTACAGTGCCTACTATGCTGAAGCGGGTAGCGAAGAGGTCGTGCGCGAATCTGAGAGAATCGCTATGGCTTTTGGTTTGAGTACAGTTGTGCAGTTCGCTGGATCGTACGATTCAGTCAATGACGCCATCTACACCAGCGCGCAAGCGGTGACGCTGGGTATTCCGGCGATGGACGTAGAGTCAGGTGAGCTAGGTGTCATCGGTGATAGGTATGTAAGCCCCATCACTAAAGGCGTTCTAAACGTAATGCGCGAGTTGGACATGATAGAGGGGAAACTAGAGTTGCCTGAAAGCCCACTTATTATTGCCGATAGAACTCGAGTATATAGTGAGCATAGTGGAATCTGGTACGCAGATCCGTTGGTAAGGACTGGTGACTATGTTACTCAAGGAACAAGATTGGGTGTGATTACTGACTATTTTGGCAACGAGTTGGAAACAGTCACAGCGCCAGCATCAGGTGTGTTGCTTATTCTATTTGGTACACCCCCTGTGAATACAGGAGACCCAATAGTGGTGATTGGAAAGGTTGGCGAACCCTAAATTGTGCTGGCTTGTTCGGTTGTCTCGTCTGCTTCACTGGTGGGTGTAAAGTCGCCAGTGAAATTGGTAAGTGCGTCCTCAACGAAGAACACTGACAAGCGCTCTTGACCGCGTATGCCGCCACCGGGCTGAAAATTATAAACATAGTCCCAGCGATCTTGATGGAAGGGGTCGCGCACTAGCGGTGTACCCATAACAAAAATCACCTGCCTTTTTGTCATGCCCGGACGAAGTTGATCGACCATCTCCTGAGTAATGATGTTTCCCTGTGGAATAGAAATCTTATACACACCGGGAAAGTCCATGTTGCCAATATTGCCGCAAGCCAAAAGCAGGGACGTCAAGATAAGTAGAACGCTGTTTCTAAATGCTTGTTTCATAATTCTGTCGTTGACTCACTCTAATTTGACCCTAGTAAATGTAAGGTCACTATTGCTTTCTTGTGTCTTAAACCTTCGAAACTGAGGGCTTAATCTTTCATCGAACTTTCATCAAGCCCAGCCAGCAGGCATAATACCCTACTCCTAGAGGCAGTAAAACCACCCGCGGCACGGCCTCTAAGCGCAAGCCCCCCATTGATCAAGAGAGATCATGAATAACTGAGAGTGAGATATGGCTACAGAAAACCAGGAACTTCGAAAAGCAGGTCTCAAAGTAACTCTGCCCAGGGTTAAGATTTTGCAAATCATGGAAAGTTCCGAGACCAAGCATCTAAGTGCGGAAGACGTCTATAAGGCGCTTATCGAAGCCGACGAAGATGTGGGCCTGGCCACTGTTTATCGAGTGCTTACGCAGTTTGAATCGGCGGGTTTAGTGATGCGCCATCATTTCGAGGGCGGCAGTTCGGTCTTCGAACTCACCAGTATCGACCATCACGACCATATCGTTTGCCAGACATGCGGCAGCGTCGAAGAGTTCTACGACGAGGTTATCGAGAATCAGCAAGAGATGATCGCCGAGAAGTACGGTTTTAGGATAACCGACCACAGCATGTATCTTTACGGCATCTGCAAAGACTGTCAAGCCAAAGAATAGAATGAAATAGATAGAAAAACCGGCTGGCTAGTTGCTAGCTACCATCTGCTCGGCGTGGGCGAGTGATTCGTCACTGAGGTCTTCGCCACCCAACATGCGCGCCACTTCTCGCACAATTTCAGTCTCTGATAGCTCAGTTATCTGCGTTAACGTAGATCCTGCTTTGGTGAGCTTACTCACAAAGAAATGATGATGGCCCTGGCCTGCGACTGGCGCCTGATGCGTAACACACAGAATCTGCGTGCGCTCGGCAAGCTGTCTCAATAGCTGGCCCACAACCTTCGCAACCCCACCACCAATACCTACATCCACCTCGTCGAATACCAGGCTTGGTATATGTGACGTCTGCGCAGTGATTACCTGTATCGCGAGACTGATTCTGGAGAGTTCACCGCCTGAGGCTATCTTGATCAGCGGCTTCGCTGCTTGGCCTGGGTTGGTGCTTACTAGAAATTCAACGACCTCCAAGCCGTTCGCTGAGGGTTTGTCTTTCTCGCTAGTTAGTAACTGCACTTCTAAGCTCGCATGCGGCATGCCCAGCTGCTTGAGTTGTTCGTTCACCTGCTTGGCGAGTTTGCTGCTGCCTTTCTTGCGCTGCTTGCTGATCTCGCCAGCGACCTTTATATAGTCGACGCGCAATTGCTTGTCGGCGGCTTCCAACTTCTCGAGTTCGGCGTCGCTGTTTTCGATAAGGTTTAATTGCTGCCTCAGATCGGCGATGACTTGTGCTAGTTCGTTTGGTTTGACCTTGTGCTTGCGCGCGATTGCATGGAGTAAGCCGAGTCGCGTGTTGACCTGTTCTAGTCGTTCTGGGTTCGCTTCAAATTCATCAGAGAAGGCGCGAAGATCGGATACCGCTTCGTCCAGCTGGATAGAGGCGCTTTGTAGAAGCTCGATGATGCTGGTCACGCGAGCGTTCTTCTCGGGTAATTCGTTGAGCGCTGTCAGTGCCTGATGCATGGCGGCCGTGGCGTTTTTCTCATCGTCGCCGCTACACAGAGTCAGTGCCGACTGCACCGAGGCTACCGTCTCATCTGCATGATTCAATGACTTAAATTCCGCTTCCAGCTTAGGTACTTCATCAACGGCGATGCCTAGCTCATCCAGCTCAACCAATTGGTAGGAGAGCAGCTGTGTCTGTGCCGAATCTTCCTGGGAGCGGTTGCTTAGCGCCTCGATCAACTGTGCATTCTTCTGCCATTGCTTGTAAGTGGTTTGCATCGCCGCGAGATGTTTTGCGGAGACACAGAAATCGTCGAGCAAGCGCTGATGGGTTGCGCGGTGTAGTAGTGATTGGTGTTCGTGTTGGCTGTGAATATCTAGCAGCATTTCGCCAAGTGACTTCAATGACGCCATGGTGACGGGCGAGCCGTTGATGTAGCCCTTCGATCTGCCGTCGGCATTGACTACACGGCGCAGCAAGCAAGAGCCTGAATCGGATTCTTCTTCGAGGTCATTATCGCTTAACCACTTTTGGGCAGCGGGAATGTTGGCAATGTCGAACTCTGCGCAGATGTCGGCTTTCTTTGCGCCGGTGCGAACTATGCCCTTGTCTGCTCTGTCCCCTAGGGTAAGACCAAGACCACCTAGCATGATGGATTTGCCGGCGCCGGTTTCCCCGGATATCACCGACATGCCAGCCTTGAATTCGATCTCAAGCTTGTCGACGGTGGCGTAATTCTGAATGGATAGTTGTTGCAGCATAGTCGCAAAGTATATTGGAACAGGGGCCAACAATGCACAAAATTTGCAATTAAATATGCGCTGCTTATTTTGGCAACTGCTTAGCTAATTTGCCCATGGATTGGCGCAGCCCAATAGTCGCTAAAAAAAATATCTGGGAAATGCCTGTAATTGCTTGAAACCTCTTCTGAAGCCCCCATATACGGGTCATCGCCTGCTAAGCAGGCCATGAATACACACAGTAATCGAATCACATAGTTAGGCAGGGGACGTCATGAGCACGCAGACTCCAGATCAGGAATCAGAGAACGAAAAGCCCGAGGATTCTCAGGCGGCAGAGCAAGACACAACACAAGAGACAAACGAAGAGCAGGGCGCCGAGCTTGATACGCAGGATGATCCTGAAGAAGGCAGCGAAAGTGAACAGGCGTTGGAGGCTGCGCTAGAACAGGCACAGAACGCCAAAGATGACCTACTACGTGTCCAGGCGGAGATGCAGAACCTGCGCCGCCGCACCGAGCAAGACATTGAGAAGGCGCATAAGTACGGCCAGGAAAAACTTAGCATTGAGTTATTGGCTGTCATGGACAATCTAGAGCGAGCTCAGGAAGCCGCCAGCAACAGCGAAGATGAGGCCATCAAAGCGATTCGCGAGGGAGTGGATCTCACGGTGAAGGGCTTTGCCGATTGCTTCAAGAAGTTCAATATCGAGACGGTTGACCCCCTAGGCGAGCCGTTCGATCCGCAGCTTCATCAGGCTATGTCGATGCAGGAAAACACCGAATCTGAGCCGAATACGGTAATCGCGGTCATGCAGAAGGGCTATACCCTGCATGGGCGGGTGATTCGCCCGGCTATGGTGATGGTCTCTAAGTAAGAGAGAACACGGCCTAACGAAGTGGATATTCAGGGCCGCCGGCTGCAGTAGCCATAAGGGAATTAGAGAATTACCAGTTAGAACCTTGAATTACGCTCTAATTCGGGCCTTCAGAGACTAACCGGATGCCCAGTGCTCTTAGACGATGGGTATAGCCATACGGAAATTGCGGAATTACCAGTCTGATCCTTGAAATACACCGGATTGGGCCAATATTGAAGTCATTAGTAATTTATACGTCGGATCAAAGCGGTACCTGAGCTTGATTCAAGACAATAGAACGATCGGAGATTAGGAAAATGGGAAAGATAATTGGTATCGACTTGGGCACCACCAATTCATGCGTAGCAGTCATGGATGGCGGCGAAGCCAAGGTGCTTGAGAACGCAGAGGGTGATCGCACCACGCCTTCCGTCATTGCTTACAGCAGTGATGGCGAGACGCTTGTTGGTCAGCCGGCTAAGCGTCAGGCAGTAACGAATCCAAGCAACACGTTGTTTGCTATCAAGCGCTTAATAGGTCGCCAGTTCAAAGACGATGTTGTTCAGAAAGACATTAAGATGGTGCCTTACAAGATTATAGCCGCCGACAACGGCGATGCCTGGGTTGAGGTAAATGACGAGAAGATGTCGCCTCCGCAGATCTCAGCGCAGACTCTGATGAAGATGAAGAAGACTGCTGAGGACTTTCTCGGCGAAGCGGTTACCGAGGCTGTTGTTACAGTACCTGCTTACTTCAACGATTCTCAGCGCCAAGCAACTAAGGATGCCGGCAGAATCGCGGGCCTAGACGTTAAGCGCATTATCAATGAGCCAACGGCTGCTGCCCTTGCTTACGGCATGGACAAGAAAGTTGGTGACTCAACTATCGCGGTGTATGACCTCGGTGGTGGTACTTTCGATATCTCAATCATCGAGATTGCCGAGACAGACGGCGAGCACACTTTCGAAGTGCTCTCTACCAACGGCGATACGTTCCTAGGTGGTGAAGATTTCGACTTGCGTCTGATCGACTACTTAGCAGATGAGTTCAAGAAAGAAACAGGCATGGATCTGCACAACGATCCGCTAGCACTGCAGCGTCTTAAAGAAGCGGCAGAGAAGGCGAAGATCGAATTGTCTTCGGCGCAGTCTACCGAGGTGAACCTTCCTTATATTACTGCTGATGCATCGGGTCCTAAGCACCTTGTGCAAAAGCTAACTCGAGCGAAGTTCGAGTCATTGGTTGAAGAGTTAGTTGAGCGCACTTTGCTTCCACTGAAGACGGCTCTGGCTGATGCCGATCTGAATGTTTCAGAAATCGACGATGTGATTCTTGTTGGTGGTCAGACGCGTATGCCACTAGTACAAGCGAAAGTTGCTGAGTTCTTTGGTAAGGAGCCACGTCACGATGTGAATCCTGACGAAGCGGTTGCAGTTGGTGCGGCGATTCAGGCGGCGGTACTTTCTGGCGAGGTGACTGATGTGTTGCTTCTCGATGTGACGCCTCTGTCTCTAGGTATCGAAACCATGGGCGGCGTTTCAAGTAACCTAATCGACAAGAACACAACGATTCCTACTAAGAAGACGCAGGTCTTCTCAACAGCTGATGACAATCAGACTGCCGTAACGATTCACGTAGTGCAGGGCGAGCGTAAGCAAGCTGCAGGTAATAAATCTCTAGGTCGTTTCGACTTGAGTGATATTCCTCCTTCGCCGCGCGGCATGCCACAGATCGAAGTAGCCTTCGACCTGGATGCGAACGGTATCTTGAACGTGTCAGCCAAAGACAAGGCGACGGGTAAAGAGCAGTCAATCGTGATCAAGGCATCTAGCGGATTGTCTGACGAAGAGATCGATCAGATGGTTAAGGACGCCGAGGCAAATGCTGCTGAGGACAAGAAATTCGAAGAGCTTATTTCGGCGAGAAACACCGCCGATGGCATGATTCACGCGACCAAGAAGACTTTAGAAGAAGCCGGTGACAAGGCCTCTGACGAAGAAAAGGACGCGATCAACAGCGCTATCACCGAGCTTGAAGAAGCAGTAAAAGGTGATGATGTTGCGGATATGGAAGCCAAGACTAAGGTGTTGACCGATGCCTCAGGTAACCTAGCGCAGAAGATGTACGCCGAGGCGCAAGCTGCGGAAGAAGGTGCAGCAGAAGCAGCCGAAGGTGGCAGTGCTGAGAATGCCGAAGCCGTCGACGCTGAATTTGAAGAGGTTTCCGAAGAAGCTGCTGCCGAAGAGAAGGAAGAAGAAAAGGAAGAGAAATAGTCGTCCTGTGTAGCGAGTCAGTGGCAACGCTGACTCGTACTAAAGACGATTATTCACATGAAAACTAAGTCATTTCGATGACTTAGTTTTTTTGCGTTTATTGACCGTAAGAGTGCAGCGCGTAAAAGAGCAGAGAGATGTCAAAAAAAGATTACTACGAAGTACTGGGCGTTTCGAAAGACACAGCGGCGGCCGACATTAAAAAGGCCTACCGCCGTGTGGCTATGAAAAATCATCCGGATCGTAATCCTGACAACAAAGCGGCCGAGGATACCTTTAAAGAGGCGAACGAGGCCTTCGAAGTACTCTCCGACAAGGAAAAACGCGCGCGTTATGATCAATACGGTCATGCCGGCGTAGAAGGGCAGACCAGTCATGGCTCTGCCGATTTCAGCGACGCTTTTGGCGATATATTTGGCGACATCTTCGGTGGTGGTCGCGGCGGTGGCGGACAAAGTCATGTGCGCCAGGGTGCCGACCTACGTTACAACTTAGATTTAAATCTCGAGGAAGCCGTGAAGGGCACGTCGGTGAAGATTCGCATCCCGACTACCGTTACATGTGACACCTGTGATGGCAGCGGCTCGAAGAAGGGCAGTACGCCTGTCGACTGTACTACTTGTGGTGGTCACGGTCAGGTGCGCATGCAGCAAGGCTTCTTCTCTGTGCAGCAGACCTGTCCACGCTGTCAGGGTGCTGGCAAGCAGATCAAGGATCCCTGCGCGACCTGTCATGGTCGTGGCAATGTTGAAGAAACCAAGACACTGTCGGTCAAAGTGCCGGCCGGTGTCGATGTAGGCGATCGCATTCGCTTAACGGGCGAGGGTCAGGCTGGAACTCACGGCGGACCTCCTGGCGATCTGTATGTGGAAATGTCCATAAGGCCACACAAAATATTTGTCAGAGAAGGGCGTGATCTTCACTGCGAGATACCAATTAACTTTGTTGATGCGGCTTTAGGTGGCGAGTTGGAAGTGCCGACTCTCGATGGTCGCGTTAAATTGAAGATTCCTACCGAGACGCAAACAGGCAAGCTGTTTCGTCTTCGAGACAAGGGCGTTAAGCCAATTCGCGGCGGTAGCACCGGCGACTTGCTATGTCGCGTAGTGGTTGAGACGCCGGTACATCTTACAAAGCGTCAGAAGGAAATTCTCGAGGAATTCCGAGAGATTCAAGGGAAGGAAGGAAAGAAGCAGTCGCCGAAGACTGCTTCCTGGTTCGATGGCGTCAAGAGCTTCGTCGACGACCTGCGCGGCTAACCTAAGATTTGCGCAGCAACCTTGCCGTGTTGATCCGCTTCAAGCCTAGGCCCGAAGTTGGCTACCACGGTAGCTGATGCAAGACTCGCCAGTTTACCCGCCGTTTCGAAATCCTTTCCTTGGGTTAGTGCGTACAAAAACGCCCCAGCAAACATATCGCCAGCACCGTTGGTGTCCACAGCCTTTACAGTATGTGCATCGATGTTAATGTAGTTGCTGCCGTCAAAAAGCAGCGCACCCTCGGCTCCTCGTGTAATGGCAAACTGCTTGGCTTTGCTCTTCATCTTCTCGCAGGCCGCATCGAAGTCCTCAGTGCCCGCCCAAAGCTTTAACTCCTGCTCGTTGCAAAACAATAGATCAACACCTTCGCCCAAGACGTCATTAATGCCATCGAGAAAATACTCAACCATGGCTGGGTCTGAAAAGGTCATAGCTGTTTTTATCTGGTTCTGTTCCGCGAACTGCTTAAGCTCGATAGCTGCCGATTTTGCGCTAGGCGAGGTGACGAAATAGCCTTCTATATAGATGTATTCGGAGCTTTTCGCAGCTTCGAGATCTAGCTCGTTCTCAGAAATGGTTTCCGATACACCGAGGTATGTGTACATGGTACGTTCGGCATCAGGGCTAATCATTATAAGACAGCGCCCGGTTAAACCATCATCACATTGCGTCTGTGAATTCGTTTGAATGTTTTGATCACCTAGCTCTTTGAGGAAAAAATCTCCTGTGTCGTCACTCGCCACTTTGCAGCTAAAGAATGCTTTGCCGCCAAACTGACTAACTGCATACAGAGTATTCGCTGCAGAGCCACCGCCTGCTTGCTTCTTGACGCCGTATTTTTCGGTAAGTATTCCGAGAAGGCGCAGGGACTCTTCGTCTGTTCCTAGCGTCATTAGGCCCTTTTCTATACCGTGATCCTGAAAGAAGCTTTCGTCGACTTCAAATTCCTTGTCGACTAGCGCGTTACCTACTCCGTATACATCAAATTTCACTTATCAATCCTCGTCTATCTAATTGGTATTTATTTTGGCAGCGCAGCAAAGGCTTTTTCTGCCGCGTCCAGTGTGAGTTGAATTTCCGTGTCGCCGTGTGCGCTGGATAAGAACCCCGCTTCGAAGGCGGAAGGTGCCAGGTAGACGCCATTGTCTAACATGCTGTGGAAATAATGCTTGAAGCGTTCAGTGTCGCAGCTCATTACTTGCGAGAAGTGACTGACCTGTTTCTCTTCGGTGAAGAAGCAGCCGAACATGGCGCCAACTTGATTGGTAGTAAAAGCAATACCGGCCTGATCGGCGCGTTCCTGAAGTCCGTTGAGTAGTGTGGTCGTGCGCGCCGTTATCTCATCGTAGAACCCTGGCTTGGATACCGCATCCAGCATTACTAAGCCTGCGGCAACCGCTAGTGGGCTGCCCGCCAATGTGCCTGCTTGATAGACCGCGCCCAGCGGGGCGATCAAGTCCATTATTTCTTTCTTTCCCCCGAAGGCGCCAACAGGCAGTCCGCCGCCTATCACCTTGCCAATCGTCGTCAGGTCGGGTGTGATTTGATAGAGAGACTGTGCGCCACCTAAGGCCACGCGAAAACCCGTCATGACCTCGTCGAAGATCAGTACCGCGCCATGCTTGGTACATTGTTCGCGCAACGCCTCAAGAAAACCCGGCACAGGAGGCACGCAGTTCATGTTGCCGGCGACTGGCTCGACAATCACACAGGCGATTTCATCGCCATTTGCAGCGAAGAAGCTCTCCAGTGCATCCGTATCGTTATAGGGAAGCACATGGGTGAGATCGGTATAGGCTTTCGGTACGCCTAGCGAATCGGGCTCACCGAGTGTGAGTGCGCCGGAGCCTGCCTTAACCAATAGTCCATCGACATGGCCGTGGTAGCAGCCTTCGAATTTCAGGATGCGGTCGCGCCCGGTGTAGCCACGCGCGAGGCGAATAGCGCTCATGGTTGCTTCGGTGCCGGATGTAACGAGTCTTACTTTCTCGATGGATGGCATGAGCTGACAGATCTTATCGGCTATCTTAACTTCGGCCTCGGTCGATGCGCCGAAGGCGATGCCTTGCTGCAACTGATTGCTCAGTGCCTCGGTCACATCTTTGTGGCAGTGCCCTAAGATGAGCGGACCAAAGCCGCCAACATAGTCTACATAGCGATTATCATCAGCATCGATCAGATACGCGTCTTGACCGGCTTTGAAGAACAGCGGGTTTCCGCCAACGCCCTTGAAGGCTCTGACTGGAGAATTTACACCGCCAGGTATATGTTTTACGGCCATCGCGTAGAGATGACTGGAATTTTCGTTACTCATTTGGGGTCCTTCAGAATTCTATAAGATAGGTTTGACGACGATGAGGATTACAATCGCTACGAGCAATAACACCGGAAGCTCATTATAAACGCGGAAGTATTTGTGACTGCGAATATTCGAGTTTTCTCTGAGTGCCTTCATATACCACCAGCAGTAGTAGTGATAGCCAATCAGTAGAACTACCAGGCCGAGCTTCGCCTTCATCCACCACCAGGCCATGAAATAACCGTGGTTGGCGATCAGCAGCCAGGAGCCGAGAATAACGGCCAGTACCGCCGATGGCGTCATGATGTACCAGAACAACTTCCTTTCCATGATCTCGAAGCGATCTTGACTGATCTGGTCCTCGCTCATGGCGTGATAGACGAACAGGCGCGGCAGATAGAAAATCCCGCTAAACCAGCAAACTACACCGATGATATGAAAGGCTTTAATCCAAAGCACACTGCACTCCTAAATACTGGGAAGAGAAGCTATCACAGCTCTTCGTTGATGTCTTTATGATAGCAGGAATCGTCGCTAAGCCGTTGATTTTACGTAATGAAATGCTACCAGATATTGCAATCTAGGCATTGGAGTGTAAGATACTCCGTCCGGCATTTCAGATCACCTGACGATTATATAAGCGGCAACTGATTCGCTCCCGCTGCAAAGACTGAATTACCGATACCACCCACGGAGTCTGTTTTGATAAAAGTTGGAATAATAGGGGCTACTGGCTACACCGGCGTCGAGCTACTCAGATTGCTCGCCCCTCGCAACGATGTGGAGATTACCGTCGTGACTTCGCGAGAGCTTGCGGGCGTGGATGTGCACAGTCGCTTTCCTAACCTACGCGGCCACGTGGATCTTCAATTCTCAGCTCCCGATGCGGATTTGTTACAGGCCTGCGATGTTGTCTTTTATGCTACGCCGCATGCTGTAGCGATGAATACGGTGGCTCAGTTATTGTCGAAAGGTATTAAGGTCATCGATCTCTCGGCGGATTTTCGAATTCAAGACATTCCCCTGTGGGAGCAATGGTATAAGACGAAACACGTCTGCCCAGAGCTTGTCGCCGAGGCGGTCTATGGGCTGCCCGAGGTGAACCGAGAAAAAATTAAATCAGCGCAACTAATTGCTGTGCCGGGCTGTTATCCCACGGTGATCCAGTTGGGTTTCTTACCGCTATTGGAAAATTCCCTCATTGAGACAGACCGGCTTATCGCCGACGCCAAGTCTGGTGTGAGCGGAGCCGGCAGGAAGGCAGTCGAAGACTTCTTGCTGTGCGAGGCGACAGAGTCCATCAAGGCCTATGGTATTACTGGTCATCGTCATCATCCGGAAATATGCGAGCGGTTAACTACCTACAGCGAATCAGAGATTCGACTGACATTCATTCCGCATCTGGTTCCGATGATAAGAGGCATTCTGGCGACACTGTATGCGCCGGTGAAATCGGGCGTACAGGTCTCACTAGACCAGCTTCAAGCGGTGTATGAGCAGCGTTATGCCGATGAGCCGTTCGTAGATGTGCTGCCGCAGGGCGAAGTACCGGCTACCAGAAATGTGAAGGGATCGAACAAGTGTCAGATAGCAGTAGCTTATTCTGAGGACACGAATACGATTGTGGTGCTTTCGGCAGAGGACAATCTGGTGAAAGGTGCTGCAGGACAGGCCATACAGAACATGAACATTATGTTTGGCTTAGATGAGACAACGGGATTGCAAAATATCGCCTTATTGCCCTAAGCTTTAGATAGCCTGAGCTTTAGAGCACTTTTGATTGGACTGGAGAAGTCTGCGTGCCCAATGTAGTTAAAGGCAGTAAACAAGAAAAGATGGTTGTCGTGCCGTATAGGCCTGGCAGGCGCTTCGTGCTTGTTTGCTTCCTTGCGCTGGGTATAGGGACGAGCGCTATTGGCGGCTTTATGTATGGCTATTCCAACACACTACGCAGCCAACAGTCGGAACTGGCAACACAGCAGGAATTGAGCGAGCAGCTAATAGGTACCGAGACAGAGAATTCAGAACTGCGCCGACAGGTCGCGATATTGGACAGGTCGAGCGTGATGGATCAGCGTGCGGCAGAAGAAGTACAGGCAACGATCATTGGCTTGCGTGATCGTGTAGCGCAGCTGGAGCAAGACGTCGTCTACTACCGACAGGTAGTGTCCGCGGAAACCGAAGACACCGGGCTGATTATAAGTCAGCTCGATATCGACGCGACGCGAGAGAGTAATCGTTTTCGCTATAAATTGGTGCTGCGCCAGCAAGATGCAGATGGCGATACGTTCTTGACCGGCCATGTGAATATCAATTTGGTAGGCTCGCAAGGCGACGAGCAGCAAATATTGTCGCTTCGCGATTTGTCAGCAGAACAAGATCAGCTCAATATTAGGCTCCGCTTCAAATACTTTCAGAATATTGAGGGAGAGCTAGTCTTACCGGAGAGTTTTGTTCCAGACCGCCTGCAGGTCGCAGCGGTATCGATGGAGCCAGTTGAGAAAAGCGTTAATCAGAATTTTAGTTGGGTCGTTGAGCGCTGATTGTTAAGCGTTAGACGAGCCCGAGAATCCGTTTAGAAGTTAAGCAGGACAGAATTGATAGGAGACGATGGCTATGTTCAAAAAATCATTGCCAGATAAAACATCAACCGGTCCAGCTCATACCTTGATATCGAGATCTACCGAGATCGTTGGTGATATACACTTCAGTGGAGAGCTGATCATTGAGGGGCGAGTGAAGGGGAACATTTACGCCGAAGACGATTCAGAGGCACTGATTCGCATCGCAGAGAAGGGCGCGGTCGAGGTCGAGGTCTGTGTGCCATCGGCAATTGTAAACGGATTAGTGCAGGGGGATCTGCGCTCCACCAATCATTTAGAGCTGGCAGCAAAGGCAGTCGTAGTTGGTAGTGTTTATTACAATCTGATCGAGATGGTGATGGGTTCCGAGGTAAACGGCAATCTGATGCATATCAGCACCAGCCAGAATGAGAACAAACGCCTAGCGGCAGAGAAGAAGAAGCTTCCCTTCAACAACTCGGTTATACAGAACAGCTAACTGCTGCAAAGAACCCACTATGGTGCGTGGAGGCTTATTCTACCTCTTAAATAGAGTCGAGGAATAATTGACTAAATTAGTCGGTTATTGACATAATCACTCCCAGGCAAGCGATTGTCGAGTATCCAAGAGCCCGGTCTACACCAGCTGAGAATTCAAATGTCCGTAGTACAAACACAAGAGCCAATCATCATGTCCTTCACCGATAATGCGGCGGACAAGGTGCACAATTTGATTTCTGAGGAGGGCAACGACAAGCTGAAGCTTCGAGTCTTCGTGACCGGCGGTGGCTGCTCAGGATTTCAGTACGGCTTTTCCTTCGATGAAGAGATCAACGAAGACGACACTATTATCAACAATAAGGGCGCTAGCCTTCTAGTCGATCCCCTTAGCTATCAATACCTCGTAGGATCCAGGGTCGACTACGTCGAAGGTCTGGAAGGTTCGCGCTTTATCGTGAACAACCCGCTAGCCACCACAACCTGTGGTTGCGGTTCCTCGTTCTCTATCTAAGACTAAGTTAGAAGACTAACTACGCTTTGTAAATTCCACCTAGAACGGTGGCCTGCGATGCGCCGGTGAATGGCGTCGTGTCGATGGTGCGTCCTTCGCTCGTTTGCTTCGCCATCCAGGCAAAAGCAATCGCTTCAACCCAATCCGGATCGATGCCAAGCTTTGCAGTGGACAAGACATTGCAGTCACGTAGTCTGGCTTGCAACCCATCCATAAAGGCATTGTTATGCGCGCCTCCGCCACAGACGTAGACTTCGGTGGGTTGCGAAGTCTTGCGTATCTCATTCACGATGCTATCAATCGTAAAACGCAGCAACGTAGCCTGCACATCGGCAATGGCTAGTTCCTGCCCGAGCTTGTGTAACTTCGCTTCCAGCCATAAACCATTGAATAGTTCTCTGCCGGTACTCTTCGGCGTCGCCCTAGAAAAATAGGGTTCGTCCAGAAGCAGTTTAAGTAGTGGTTGAATTATATTACCGCTGGCTGCCCAGTCGCCGTTCTTGTCGTAGTTTTTATGTTGATGTTTCGTGATCCAATAGTCCATTAATACATTGGCGGGGCCAGTGTCGAAGGCGAGGCAGGTTCCATCTTTGTTCAACACGGTAATGTTTGCGATGCCACCAACGTTCAATACGACACGGTCGCTGCTAGCCGATTGAAAACAATTTCTATGCAGTACAGGGGCGAGCGGGGCACCTTCGCCACCGGCTGCCATGTCTCTTCTGCGAAAATCAGCGATCGTAGTGATGCCAGTAAGATGCGCGATACTATTCGGATCGCCGATCTGTAAAGTGAAGCGGGTAGTTCCCTGCGGGTGATGGAAAACAGTTTGGCCGTGGCTGCCTATCGCGCGGATAGCGGTTTTTTCGAGATCTTCATTTGCGAGCAATGTTAGAACTGCTCGCGCGAATAGCTGACCTATGGCGACGTCGGTATTGCCATACAGTTCAAGGTCGATATTTTTGCCGCTGCATAATTGTAGGATATCTTCTCTAAGAGCTGATTCTATAGGCTCAGAGTGGGTCGCTATCAGCTCAGGTTGGTCACCATTGAATTGCACAAGAGCGCAATCGACACCGTCGACGCTGGTGCCTGACATCAGACCAATATAGTAATCAAGGTTGGCCAAGGGCGTGCCTATTTTAGTCGGCGCTAGGTTGATTCAGTGTAATGAAGGTTGTGCTGTTCATATCTGAAAAGCGTTTTAGCAGGTCGGCGGTTTGCGTTCGAAAGCTATCCATCTCAGCAGGATCGATAGACTCTGCCTTGGGTAGCTTGTCGATAATAGTACGAGGGTTTTGGTGTACGCCACCCATTAAGAATTCGTAGTGAAGATGCGGCCCGGTTGCGCTGCCAGTCGTGCCGACGTAACCGATAATATCACCCTGTCTGACTCGTTTGCCCTTCTTTACACCGTTCGCGTATTTAGATAGATGTGCATATTTTGTTTCGAAACCGCCGGCGTGTTTAACGATGACGAGATTTCCAAATGAACCGTTGCGTGATGCGCGAGTAACTTGACCGTCGCTGGTCGCGCGAATCGGCGTGCCACGTGGCGCGGCATAGTCTGTTCCCTTGTGTGCGCGTATCGTGTTGAGAATCGGATGACGACGGCTAGGATTGAAATTTGAACTGATGCGAAAAACATCGAGAGGACTTCGCAAGAATGCTTTGCGCATGCTCTCGCCTTCGGCGTTGTAGTAACCGGCCTCGCCTTCTTCATTTATATAGCGAACCGCGGTAAAAGTTTTGCCTTGGTTCGTATACTGGGTTGCGAGTATGTCGCCGTGCCCGATGAATTCGCCATCGAGATATTTTTCGTCGTAGAGGATGCTGAAATCATCACCTGCTCGCGGGTCGAGTATAAAGTCGATAACTCCGCCGAAGATATTCGCCATCTCCATGATCGTTACGGCTGGAATTTGTTCGCGCTGCCCAGCCATGAATAGACTGTCCGCGATCGTGCCTACCTTAAAGGTAGGTCGTAGCTGCGGAAAATTTAGGATCGATTCAACGTCGTAGTTATTGTTGTTGAGTGTGAATAGGAAACCTTCCAGAGGAGACTTTAATAGACGCAGTTGCTCGAGTTCGCCTTTACCATCAACATTGACAGGAATGAGGAAGTCCAATTGGTAGCCTGGATATACCTGATTCAATACCTTGGCTTCGTCGCTACTATTAAGGACGCGAAACAGATCCTGATCTGACAGGCCTACCTTGCTGAATATGGAGGATAGATTGTCGCCGCTCTTTACTTCGATGTTGCGCCACAGCGTCACGTCTTCTAATACTGGTTGGACTTCGATCTGGGGTGTGGCCTGTAGGGGCATGACAAAGTCTGATAAGGCAAGTGCATCGGGCTGTTCTTGCTTTGGACTGAGGTCCATGTCCAAGACTATTTCGGCTCTACCGTTAGGCTCAAGATCGTCGCCGCCCAGAGGCAGGACCAGTAAGACTAAAACGAGACCGCACAATGCTCCAGCTAGTGTGAGGTGGCCTCGTGGATAGTGAGACACCACAAGAGTCTGCTTGCGGACAAATTGTTTAATTAATTCAGTGAGTTCCATAGTTTAAAGTGCTGCAAAATCTCTAATGGCGCCGGAAAGCGCGAGTTTATAGTAAGTTGACGAGCATTTCCTAGGCGTTTTTGCTCGACTTGCCGCACAACTGGGCTGTTCTAGTGTAAAATCGCCGCCTTTTTAGAATAAACAAAACGCGGTTCCTCCAGCTTGGGTCGGCTTAACCGCTAAATTAATTAGGTTTGTGACATAACGACTTACGACAATAGTGACTCCTGGACATATGAATAGTTCCGAAGATAGTGCCAAAGACATAATCGCCGACCTGCAAAGTCGCAATATGGTAGTTCAACTCTCCAGCGGAGATGAGCTCAAGTCACACCTATCTGAGGCTAGCCGCGCCGTGTATTGCGGCTTCGACCCCACGGCCTCTAGTCTCCATATAGGTAGCATGGTCCCTCTTCTGGCGCTGAAGCGTTTTCAGATGGCCGGCCACACGCCTATTGCGTTAGTTGGCGGGGCTACGGGCATGATCGGCGATCCGAGCTTCAAAGACAGTGAACGGAAGCTCAATTCCACCGACATTATTTCTGACTGGGTTGAGCAGCTGAAACCACAACTGAGCCAATTCTTGGATTTTGACTGTGGAGAGAACTCAGCCGTCCTCGTGAATAACCTGGATTGGACCAAGGACTACGATGTTCTTAGCTTCCTGCGGGACGTTGGCAAGCATTTCTCCGTCAATGCCATGATCCAGAAGGAATCGGTCAAGCAGCGTATAGAGAGGGAAGGAGAGGGCATCTCCTTTACCGAGTTCAGCTACATGATTCTGCAGTCTTACGACTTTGCCGAGTTAAACAAGCGCTACGACTGCACCGTGCAGATCGGTGGCAGCGACCAGTGGGGGAACATTACCGGTGGTATAGACCTCACTAGGCGCATGAATCAGTCACAGGTATATGGTGCAACTCTACCCCTGGTCACGAAAGCAGACGGCACGAAGTTCGGTAAGAGCGAGAGCGGTACTATCTGGCTGGACCCGAAGCGGACATCTCCTTATGCCTTCTATCAGTTCTGGCTAGGCACGGCTGACGCAGACGTTTATAGCTTCATGAAGTATTTCACCTTCCTCTGCGCAATCGAGATAGATGCGATCGAAGCAACAGACAAGGCATCGGGTACCAAGCCCGAGGCACAGAGCATTCTTGCCAAGCTGGTCACTGAGCTCGTGCACGGTGATGAGGGCCTCACGGCAGCCACTCGCATCAGCGCCGCATTATTCTCAGGAGACATAGCCGCCTTAACTAGCGATGATCTACAGCAGCTAGAGCTCGATGGATTGCCTTGTTCTACTATAAGCGCCGATAGCGCTGGCATCGTTGAGGTGCTTGTAGCTACCGAATTGGCGAAGTCGAACAAGATGGCGCGCGAATTCATCGGCAACAACGCTGTGTCAGTGAACGGGCAGCTAGTTACCGAGCCGGATTTTCAGCTCTCTGCAGAAAAAGCCCTACAGGGACAGTACTTCGTGCTGAAAAGAGGCAAGAAACTCTTCCATCTAGCAAAACTCGCTTAGCAGTAGCACTGAATGGGGTCAGAGTAAGATTACCCTGTACACCTTTGGATGGTTTAGATAGAGGTGAGGGTAATTTTACTCTGACCCCGATCGAAGACACCTTGAAATAGGCCGCTTTTTCGCGTTAAACGGCGCTAGAAATAGCCGCTTGAAGCTGCCCACACAGATGCTCCGCAATAGCTAGCAAACTAGTTATTAATTCTTTTCAAAAAATCCTCGCAATCCCTTGCCAAACCTCGCCTTCTGCGTATAATGCCGGCTCCTGCGTTGATGAGGCGCGGTGTTTCAAAGTTCTTTAAAAATTAGATTAAGTAATAGAGGTGGATGCTTGCTGTTGATGGTTTCTGTGAATCTTCATAGAAAAGATATCAAAGTAAGCAACTGCGTTATAAATTTTTAAGCGTTCTTTGCTCTTCCAAGAGTAAGGAAAGTACAGTAGTTGTTTTATTTTGAGCGAAGTACCGGTTTGGTGCAGATCTTGTCAGGTTAAGTAGTACTGGCAGTAGTAGAGAAACATCAAACCAATTGAGAGATTAAACTGAAGAGTTTGATCATGGCTCAGATTGAACGCTGGCGGCAGGCTTAACACATGCAAGTCGAGCGGAAACGATGGGAGCTTGCTCCCAGGCGTCGAGCGGCGGACGGGTGAGTAACGCGTAGGAATCTACCCAGTAGAGGGGGATAGCCCGGTGAAAACCGGATTAATACCGCATACGCCCTAAGGGGGAAAGGCCGGGATCTTCGGACCGGTCACTATTGGATGAGCCTGCGTAAGATTAGCTAGTTGGTAGGGTAAAGGCCTACCAAGGCGACGATCTTTAGCTGGTCTGAGAGGATGATCAGCCACACTGGAACTGAGACACGGTCCAGACTCCTACGGGAGGCAGCAGTGGGGAATATTGGACAATGGGCGAAAGCCTGATCCAGCCACGCCGCGTGTGTGATGAAGGCCTTCGGGTTGTAAAGCACTGTCGGGAGGGACGAAGCCTTCGGGTTGACGGTACCTCGCAAGAAAGCACCGGCTAACTTCGTGCCAGCAGCCGCGGTAATACGAAGGGTGCAAGCGTTGCTCGGATTTACTGGGCGTAAAGCGACCGCAGGCGGTCTGATAGGTCGGGTGTGAAAGCCCAGGGCTCAACCCTGGAACTGCATTCGAAACCCTCAGACTTGAGTATGGGAGAGGAGGGCGGAATTCCTGGTGTAGAGGTGAAATTCGTAGATATCAGGAGGAACGCTCGCGGCGAAGGCGGCTCTCTGGCCCAATACTGACGCTCATGGTCGAAAGCATGGGTAGCGAACGGGATTAGATACCCCGGTAGTCCATGCCGTAAACGATGAATGCTAGCTGATGGAGGACTATACCCATTCATTGGCAAAGTTAACGCATTAAGCATTCCGCCTGGGGACTACGGCCGCAAGGCTAAAACTCAAAGGAATTGACGGGGGCCCGCACAAGCAGTGGAGTATGTGGTTTAATTCGACGCAACGCGCAGAACCTTACCCGGCCTTGACATCCTAAGAACCGGTCCGAAAGGATTGGGTGCTTCCGCAAGGAAGAACTTGGTGACAGGTGCTGCATGGCTGTCGTCAGCTCGTGTCGTGAGATGTTGGGTTAAGTCCCGCAACGAGCGCAACCCTCACTTTTAGTTGCCATCATTAAGTTGGGCACTCTGAAAGAACTGCCAGTGATAAGCTGGAGGAAGGTGGGGATGACGTCAAGTCCTCATGGCCCTTACGTGTTGGGCTACACACGTGCTACAATGGCATCTACAACAGGAAGCAAAACGGCAACGTTAAGCAAATCCCGAAAAGATGCCTCAGTTCGGATTGCACTCTGCAACTCGAGTGCATGAAGCTGGAATTACTAGTAATCGTGGATCAGCGTGCCACGGTGAATGCGTTCCCGGGTCTTGTACACACCGCCCGTCACACCATGGGAGTTGGTTCTACCTTAAGGCAAGGTTTTAAACCCTTGACCACGGTATAGTCAGCGACTGGGGTGAAGTCGTAACAAGGTAGCCGTAGGGGAACCTGCGGCTGGATTACCTCCTTTCTAAGGATGAGTGAAAGTAAAATTTCACTCTAAATAATATACATCGGTAATGTTGACCGTCCTCATTTCTCTTCTTAAAGTAATGTTTCCTTCTTGTAGGGCCGGTAGCTCAGTTGGTTAGAGCACACCCTTGATAAGGGTGGGGTCGAAAGTTCGAGTCTTTCTCGGCCCACCAAAAACCTAAATGGGGGATTAGCTCATCTGGGAGAGCGCCTGATTTGCATTCAGGAGGTAGCAGGTTCGATCCCTGTATCCTCCACCAGGAAACATTTAGTTATTAAAACTGTAAATAAAAATAATTTATATCAATATCTATATCCGAACATTAAAAGTTATTATTTAATGTTCAAAATAAAAATTTGATCACAACATAGATAAATTTTCTGTTAAAAGAATTTTTTTCTGTGCATAAATCAAGCGTTTAAGGGCGTGTAGTGGATGCCTTGGCACTGAAAGCCGATGAAGGACGTGATATACTGCGATAAGTTTCGGGGAGCTGTATGTAAGCTTTGATCCGAAAATTTCCGAATGGGGAAACCCACCACTTTATGTGGTACTTTAAACTGAATACATAGGTTTAAAGAGACAACCTGGAGAACTGAAACATCTAAGTAACCAGAGGAAAAGAAATCAATTGAGATTCCGTTAGTAGTGGCGAGCGAACGCGGAGTAGGCCAGTAGTTTTGTTAGAAAAATTTGAATAGTTTGGAAATGCTAACCATAGAGGGTGATAGTCCCGTATGAGTAATGTCTAACAAAATTCTTGAGTAAAGCGGGACACGAGAAATCCTGCTCGAATATAGGGGGACCACCCTCTAAGCCTAAATACTCTTCAGTGACCGATAGTGAACTAGTACCGTGAGGGAAAGGTGAAAAGAACCCCTATTAGGGGAGTGAAATAGAACCTGAAACTGCATGCCTACAATCAGTCCGAGCCCTTTTTAGGGTGAGGGCGTACCTTTTGTATAATGGGTCAGTGACTTAATTTATTAAGCAAGCTTAAGCCATCTAGGTGTAGGCGCAGCGAAAGCAAGTCTTAATAGGGCGATTAGTTTAATGAATTAGACCCGAAAACGAATGAGCTTACCATGAGCAGGTTGAAAGTTGGGTAACACCAACCGGAGGACCGAACCAGTTGACGTTGAAAAGTCTTTGGATGACTTGTGGTAAGGGGTGAAAGGCCAACCAAATTCGTAGATAGCTGGTTTTCCGCGAAAACTATTTAGGTAGTGCGTCGAATAAATAGATGTTTAGAGGTAGAGCACTAAATGGGCTAGGGGGAAGAGATTCTTACCAAACCTAATAAAACTCCGAATGCTAGACATTGTTCTTCGGCAGACAGACTGTGGGTGCTAAGGTCCATGGTCGAGAGGGAAAGAGCCCAGACCACCAGATAAGGTCCCAAAATCATGATTAAGTGTGAAAGGATGTGGAAATTCCTTAACAGCCGGGAGGTTGGCTTAGAAGCAGCCATCCTTTAAAGATAGCGTAACAGCTCACCGGTCTAATAGAGTTTCTGCGCCGAAGATGTAACGGGGCTAAAATCATGTACCGAATCTGTGGCTTTGCAAAGTTTTCGAACTTTGTAAGGGGTAGCGGAACGTTCTGTAAGCCTGCGAAGGGATACCCGTGAGGGATCCTGGAGGTATCAGAAGTGCGAATGCTGACATAAGTAACGATAAACGAAGTGAAAAACTTCGTCGCCGAAAATCTAAGGGTTTCTATGCAAGGTTAATCCGCGTAGAGTTAGTCGGCACCTAAGGCGAGGGCGAAAGCCGTAGTCGATGGAAACAAGGTTAATATTCCTTGACCTGATGGTAGTGACGGATTTCGTAAGTTGTGAGTTCTTAATGGATTGAACTTGCCGCGAAGAGGTCCCAAGAAATAGCTCCATCATGAAGACCGTACCCGAAACCGACACAGGTAGATTAATAGAGTATATTTAGGCGCTTGAGAGAATGATGTTGAAGGAACTCGGCAAAATGCTTCCGTAACTTCGGGATAAGGAAGACCCTTTTGTAGGCAACTATGGAAGGGTGGCACAAGCCAGGGAGAAGCGACTGTTTATCAAAAACACAGGGCTCTGCTAACACGTAAGTGGATGTATAGGGTCTGACGCCTGCCCGGTGCTGGAAGGTTAATGCGGTTGGTGCAAGCTAACTTCTGAAGCCCCAGTAAACGGCGGCCGTAACTATAACGGTCCTAAGGTAGCGAAATTCCTTGTCGGGTAAGTTCCGACCTGCATGAATGGCGTAACGATTTCTCCGCTGTCTCCAACATCAACTCAGTGAAATTGAATTCTCCGTGAAGATGCGGAGTTCGCGTAGTTAGACGGAAAGACCCCGTGCACCTTTACTGCAACTTTACATTGGTGTTAGGAAAAACATATTTAGCATAGGAGGGAGACTTTGAAGCAAAGGCGTCAGCTTTTGTGGAGTCACCAGTGAAATACCTCTTTTGTTTTTCTTGACATCTAACCGCTAGCCGTCATCCGGCAGCGAGACATTGTATGGTGGGTAGTTTGACTGGGGCGGTCGCCTCCCAAATAGTAACGGAGGCGTGCGAAGGTAGGCTCAGAACGGTCAGAAATCGTTCGTAGAGTGCAATGGCATAAGCCTGCCTGACTGTGAGACTGACAAGTCGAGCAGAGACGAAAGTCGGTCATAGTGATCCGGTGCTTCTGAGTGGAAGGGGCATCGCTCAACGGATAAAAGGTACGCCGGGGATAACAGGCTGATACTGCCCAAGAGCTCATATCGACGGCAGTGTTTGGCACCTCGATGTCGGCTCATCACATCCTGGGGCTGGAGCAGGTCCCAAGGGTATGGCTGTTCGCCATTTAAAGTGGTACGCGAGCTGGGTTTAGAACGTCGTGAGACAGTTCGGTCCCTATCTGCTGTGGGCGTTTGGAGATTTGAGGGAAGCTGATTCTAGTACGAGAGGACCGAATTGGACGAACCTCTGGTGTTCCGGTTGTCACGCCAGTGGCATTGCCGGGTAGCTATGTTCGGAAAGGATAACCGCTGAAAGCATATAAGCGGGAAGCCTCTCCCAAGATTAAATCTCCCAGAGACTTTATGTCTCCTAAAGAGTCGTCATAGACTATGACGTTGATAGGCAAGATGTGTAAGCGCTGCGAGGCGTTGAGCTAACTTGTACTAATAACTCGTGAGGCTTGATCATGTAACCTTAAGTAGGGTTATAGATTTGAGTAACATTGTAGTGAGAATTAAAAATTATAAATTACATACCAGTTTGTCTGATGACAATAGCAACTTGGAACCACCTGATCCCATCTCGAACTCAGAAGTGAAACGGGTTAACGCCAATGGTAGTGCAGGGTCTCCCTGTGTGAGAGTAGGAAATCGTCAGGCTTTTTCTTTAAGGCTTTCAGTTTAACTGGAAGCCTTTTTTTTTATCTAAAGTATAATGTTTTTATGATCATAGGATTAACAGGTGGGATAGGTTCTGGCAAGTCAGCTGCTGCAAGTTTCTTTATGGACTTGGGTATTAATGTTTTAGATGCAGACCATGTCTCTAGAGACGCTCTTGAAATAAACTCCCCTGGCTATGAGCTATTTATTAATGCTTTCGGCTCTTCTTATTTAGATAAAAATAACTTGATTGATAGAGCTAAATTAAGATCTACTATATTTAGCAATAATGATAAAAAATTACAACTTGAAAATATTATTCACCCAATTGTTAAGGAGTCCATTCTAGATTTCATAAAAAAGTCTAAGTCCCCTTACACCATAATCATGGTTCCTTTAATTTTCGAAACTAATACAGCTAATAACTACAGTAGGATTCTCATTATAGACTGCGACATTGACACCCAAATATCTAGAACTACCCATAGGGATGCTCAGAACACATCAGAAGTTATGAATATAATTAATAAACAAGCATCAAGAGAAGAGAGACTATCAATAGCAGACGATATAATTTTGAACTCCTCTTCTTTAGATTCTCTTAGAGAACAGGTTTTAACTTTGCATAACAAATATATGGAGATAATTAATAATGGCTAACTGTCCTAGATGTGAAAAAATAACAGAACTTTCACCAACAAATCTTTTCAGACCTTTTTGTTCAGAAAAATGTAAGTTAATTGATTTTGGTGCCTGGGCAAACGAAGATAATACAATTTCTAGACCTATACAATCAGAAGACTTTTACGAAGATTAATGCACGCTATTCTTTACTAGATTGCCATTTTTGCTTTAAT
This sequence comes from uncultured Gammaproteobacteria bacterium, assembly GCA_913058275.1. GTDB lineage: Bacteria > Pseudomonadota > Gammaproteobacteria > Pseudomonadales > Pseudohongiellaceae > UBA9145. Next base: position 25,467 of record CAJXQP010000005.1, read on the forward strand.
AGCTGGATGATGCTCATAGTTAAGTAATTTAAAATCATCTATTTCATAATTAGATATATCCTTCAAGGAGTCAATTTGTGGAATAGAAAGCTTTGGAGGCTTCATGGGAGTTCTTGATAACTGTTCTTTAACTTGATCTACCGAATTCATATATATATGAGCATCCCCAAATGAATGAACAAACCTTTTCGGTTTTAAGTTTAGTATCTTTCCAAATATACAAAGCAATAAAGCGTAGCTTGCAATATTAAAGGGGACGCCTAAGAACATGTCGGCACTTCTCTGGTACATATGACAACTAATAGTTCCATTGTTAACGTAAAATTGACTCATAACATGACATGGCGGTAATGCCATTTTTTCTATATCTCCAACATTCCATGCTGAAAGGATATGCCTTCTTCCATCTGGATTTTTATGAAGATTCTCTAAAAGATTAGCTATTTGATCAATACCACCCCAATTTCTCCATTGAACACCATAAACTGGCCCTAGATTTTTTTTATATTCCGTATTTTCATATCCTAGTTGCTTGCCTTGGTTATCTGCATTGTCTGTCCATATTGTTGAATATTTTGATAAATCAATTAATTCAGATCTATCTTTACCAAATCTTATTTCAGCAAGCCTCCTTTCATCATCTGAGCCTTCTAAAAACCAGAGCAATTCTGATACTACCCCCTTCCAAGCTAGTGATTTAGTTGTTACGGCTGGGAATCCATCTTCAAGATCAAATGCAAGTTGATGGCCAAAAGATGAGATTGTCCCTGTGTTAGTTCTGTCTTCTTTCTTATCTCCATTTTCTAAAATAAACTGAAGAAGATCTAAATATGCTTTCATGTTTTATTCCTAGAGTAAGCCAATAATATAAAACCAATAATCATCATTGGAATGCAAAGCAGTTGGCCCATACTCATAAATTCTAATGCCACATATCCAATATGCGCATCAGGCTGTCTATAGAACTCAATTATAAATCTTATCGCTCCATAAAGTATAAGAAATGATGAGCAGACAATGCCATGAATTTTTGTAAATTTATTTATTAGGAATAGGAGTATAAATAAAAGCAATCCCTCTCCAAAACTTTCATAGAGCTGAGAAGGGTGCCTTAAGAAACCGAATGGATCACTTGGGAATATAAAACCCCAATCACCATTAGTTGGTTTTCCATATAACTCTCCATTTAGAAAATTACCAATTCTTACAAGACCAAGTCCAATAGGCATAGCTAGAGCGCCGGCATCCATTAATCGTAAGAAGCTTATATTATTTTTCTTGCAGAAAATTATAAAGCTAACTATTACGCCTAAAAGACCGCCATGAAAGCTTAAGCCTCCTTGCCACACATAAAATAAAGATAGAGGATTTTCAAGTAGTTGCGACGTTCCATAAAAAACCATGTACCCAATCCTTCCTCCACACATTGCTCCAAAAAATAGCCCATACATAAAGACTAAATCATTAACTTTTTCTTCATTTAGCCCTAGCTCTAGGATAATTTTGTTTGATTTTAAGAAAAGATAAATAAAAATAGCTGATAAAAGCCATGTAACGGCATAGTATTGAATCTTTATTGGCCCTATTTCAACAAGGCTAGGGTTAATAAAAAAATCTGATAATTCAATAATCATATAGCAACCATATAAATAGAAATTAATAATAGCAAGGATGATAGAGACCACTTAAGGGTAACTGTTGAAACGTAGTGAGCTATTTGTGCTCCGTATTTAGCAGCTAATACACTTGTTATGGAAATACCAAATACAGCTGGTAGGTAAATATATCCCAGGCTAAGACTTGGCAACGCTGGATTACCAATACCCATAATAAAAAATCCAAGTGAGGAGAAGAGAGCAATGGGAATACCGCAAGCCGCTGATGTTCCAATACTTGAAATTAAACTTAATCCAGAGCTCCTGAAGTAAGGAATTGCAAACATACCTCCTCCAATACCTAGTATGGATGATAAAAAGCCAATACCTGAACCAGCCACATATGATTTTATATTTTTTGGCTTGCTTTCAGAGGACTTTAATTCAATATTAAAGCCAATTCTAATCGCTGCCAATAGGGCAAAAATTGCAATAATTATCTTTAGAATACTTCCCTCTAGTTGCAATGCAAAGATTGCTCCCAGAAGAGCGCCAAAGATAACTCCAAATGCAACGGGCTTTAAAATACTGAAGTCAATAGCTTTTTTCTTCCTATGAGCATTTGCAGAAGCAATGCCGGTAAAAAAAATACTTGCCATAGAGGATCCCAAAGCAAGATGAACAGTTATATCTTCTTGAAATCCATGATTCAAAAAACTTGCGACAAGAACAGGCACTATTAATGTACCGCCACCTATTCCAAACATTCCAGCAGCCAAGCCTACAAAAATACCAAGCAATGCGAATATCAATAATTCTTCAATCACCTGCTTGCTCCATGCAAAAAATAAACCTTAAGCTACACAACACTGTTCGATATACATCTTTCTTAAAAGAAATAATTGACTGGAGAGGGTACCAATAAGAGACCCACTTATAATCATCAAACTCGCCATCAGGATCATTTTCAAAACTAACATCAATATTTTTGATTAGCTTAAACATAAACCATTTTTGCTTTTGGCCTTTAAAATTTTTCTGCAGCAAGCGCTTTTTTCTATTTTCTTTTGGGATATCATATTTTATCCAATCGTCCATGGATCCAATATTTCTTACCGAACTTCCTTTAATACCAACTTCTTCAAATAATTCTCTTTTAGCTGCCTTTAGTGGAGTTTCTCCAAAATCTATACCACCTTGAGGAAATTGCCAGCTATTAATATCTTTTCTTTTGCATAGAAGCAGTTTGCCTTTATCATTGATAATAATTAAACCAACATTTAATCTGTAACCAGGTTCTTTTTCCATAAAAATAAAAGTGAAACTTACGATATTTGACCTTGATAATACCATTCTTAACGGAGATTCTGACTACTCATGGATAGAATTTTTAATTAAAAATAATTATGTTGATGCAAAAAGCTATGAAGAGAAAAATAAATATTTCTTTGATCAGTATCATCAAGGAACTTTAGATATTGCAGAGTATGCCGGTTTTTCTATTGGATCATTTATAGAGATAGGCAAGGAAAGGTTACCTGAAATCTTAGATAAATTTCTTTTAACTGTAATAGAGCCAATGATCAACATTTATGCATTAAGGTTAATTCACAAACATTATGAAAATGATGATCAACTCTTACTGGCTTCGGCAACTAATAAGGTATTAGTTGATCTAATTGCTAAAAGGTTGGAGTTTCCCAATGTGATTGCCACAATTCCAGAGCAAATTAACGGTACGTTTACTGGAAAGATATTAGAGCCATCTGCTCTTGGTGAAGGCAAGCTGTCGCGTGTAAAAGAGTGGATGCTG
>CAJXQP010000006.1 GCA_913058275.1 uncultured Gammaproteobacteria bacterium
GTCTCGCTACCGCTAGGGTCCAGACGAGTTCATGCAGGTCGGGTTCTGGTGCCTGCGCCATCTTGGTGTTTTCTTTTGCGCGAAAGTTTTGCACGATGACCTCTTGCAGGTGACCGTGTCTCTCGTGCGAGCTACGCAGTGCCAGTAAGGATTCGATTCTTTCTAGTCGGGTTTCGCCTATGCCGATCAGGATGCCAGACGTAAAAGGTACGCCAGCCTGGCCAGCGAGCTCGATTGTCTCCAATCGAGTCACAGGATCTTTGTCAGGGGAGCCATAGTGCGGCATACCCTTTTCGCAGAGTCTGCTTGATGCTGACTCCAACATGATCCCCATAGAAGCGCTGACTTGACGAAGTTTGTCTATTTCCGCTCTAGTCATATTGCCGGCGTTGATGTGAGGTATCAGGCCTGTTTCTCTTAAGACAGCACCGGCTACTTCAGTCACATAGTCGATGGTGGATTCGAAACCTAATTCGGCTAGCGCTTCGCGAGCCGCCTTGTAACGCAGCTCAGGTTTTTCACCCAGAGTGAATAATGCTTCCTGACAACCCTCGATGGCACCTCGATGACAGAGCTCGAGGACTTGCTCGACGCTCATATACGCTTGATCGATTCGCTTGGGTGTACGCGCGAAGGTGCAGTAGTGGCAGACGTCACGACACAGGTGCGTTAGGGGTATGAATACTTTTTTGGAATAAGTGATAATGTTGCCATGGGCACTATCGCACAAAGCCCTTGCCTCACTGGCGAGAGTTGCTGTGTCTGTTCTCGGAGCCAACGCTAATGAATCGGCGTCGCTGAGCAGTGTTTGCGATGTCTTGTGTGTCTGTGTGTCTTGTACCAAAAGAGCGCCTATTCCCAAATTAGTGAAAGATGCTAGATTACCAGTCCCAGAGCTAAAAAGAGAGCAAGAAAATGCCTATACAGCAGTCATTTGGAAGGTCCCTAGAGCGAAATTGCACAGTCAGGCTATTCTGGCCTGCGATCGTGGTTCTTCTGCAGGTGCTAGCTCTTCCCCAACTGGTTTACGGGCAGCAAGTCGAGGCAGAACGTTACTTGTTGGACAACGTGAGGGTGATTGTCGGTGATGGAAGTATATTGGAGTCAGGGGCATTGATGATCGAGGGCGGCCGTATCACCGCTGTCGGGTTGCGCTCCGAAATCGAGTCTGGTTTAGGCGTTGAGGTGATCGATCTGAGCGGCAAGACAATTATGCCAGCCTTGATAGATAGTCACGCGCACTTGGGTTACGAGGGTCACACTAGTTGGGGTGCCGAAAACTACAGTCGTGAAAACCTCATCGATCATCTTCAGCGTTATGCTTATTACGGATTCTCGGCGGTATTCTCAGCCGGTAGCGATCCCGATGCGCTAGCTTATCAGGTGCAACAGGCTCAGTTAGCCGGTGAGTTTCCTAGCGCTCGCTTTCTCTTCGCTGCAGGTATGGCACCGCCGGGACAGGGGCCGAATGATCAGTTCCTGACACATGCGGTTGCACTAGAGCAACAGACCGGTCAACGCATCCTTTACGGGGTGGATAGCGTAGAGCAGGCTATCGATTCGGTTCGCGAAATTGCGGCGAAGAATATTTCCGTTATTAAGATTTGGGTAGATGATCGCGGAGGCAGTCAGCAGAAACTAGCGCCCCAGTTGTATCGCGCAATCGCTGATGAAGCTGCTGAGAATGGCATCGAAATTTATGCTCACCAGCAATACGCTGAAGATATGCCCGACTTGTTGGAAGCCGGCGTCAGTGGATTCCTGCACGGCAGAATCGGTGCAGGCCTTGGCCTGGAGATTGCACAGCAGCTGACTGAGGCAAATGCCTTTGTTGTTCCGAATATGGGTTTGGGAGAGTTGCGACGCGAGGCAATTGGAGTCGATGAGTTTCTTCGCGCTTCGTTGCCAGCATCTGTGTCTGCTCGATTGGGTGAAAGCGGTCAGAGATTGCTTAAAGCAAATAGAGAGGAAGCGCGGGAAGCGGAACTGCGCACCAGCTTTGGACACTTGCTAGATGCTAATGTTGATATCGTATTGGGAACGGATGCCGGTGCGGTACCTGATCATTTTTTTGGCTACACGGGTCATCGTGAATTGGAAATATTTGTACGCCTGGGTATGACTCCCATGCAGGCAATTATAGCGGCCACCAGTAAGCCTGCACAGAGATTGGGTTTAGACGACTTGGGTCTCTTGCAACCTGGATATAGCGCTGATTTGGTAGTGCTGGACGAAAACCCCTTAAATGATATTCGCAATACTCGTTCGATCTCTTCGGTCTTCTTGAATGGGAAAATACTCGATCGAGCAGGTTTGGCAGCTCACTTCACGCAATAGATTTCTCAGGTAGTAATCGATCCGTCCCTAGAACTCCCAACCGGTTTTTGGCAGGGTAGACATAGGCGGCGCTCGATAGAGTCCAGTAATTTTGATCGGCCTCTATTTCTCCAGAAAGAGAAATGGCAGTGGCGCTGGCGCAGCCTAGCCAGAGACGGCTAAAGCCCCCTACTGACGCTTTGAGTAGGGGTAGGCCCGGCCGGCACCCAGAGGCCGCGCAGCAGTTTTCACCCAGCGTGATCGTGTAATCGCCGCTTACTCCCTGCCACGCAGACTCTTCGTTTAGGTAGTGGCTAATAGGGCCGGTAATCTCTAGATTGAAAGACAGCTCAGGTCTGCCTGGAAGGTGGGTCTTTTGCAACACCGATTCGAGGTTGTTTATTCGAATCTTCCAGAACGCTTCGGCATAGTTTCCTTCCTCATGCTCGTTTCCTTCGGTGGTTGCCTGGCGACGAAACGGCTAGTTGATTAGGTCTTGCATCTGTAGATGGCTGGGCTCCAAAAGAGACACAGAATATACTTGATCTCCTTGGCCTTTTAACAGCGCTAAGAGTTCTAATAGTTGTTCAGTGTTTTGATAGGCTAGGGCATTAATAGTCAAAGGGCCGTGTTCACTCTTATTCTCTACCCATATAAAATGTGTTAGTTCGCTCTTGGCGTTCCGATAACCAAGGCCGAATGCATCTTCGGTCCATCCCATATCAGCGTGCGCAAATTCTGCAGCCAACACATTGACGCCGCCATGTGTTGGCCAACGATTGATTAAGGCGAAATGTACGTCTTTGTAGTCATTACAGGTCAATCGCTGGGGTATTCTTGCTTTGGTGGGGACGACAAGCTGGGAAGGCTCGAACTGTACGCGATGTTCGTAGGGGCAGTTCCAAATCCCAGTCGAGAGTAGTAGCCCTCTCGAACATGCCTAGAGCCGACAGTTCAGAGCCGGTCTGAGCAGCCTCGGCAATTAGCGCGGCGGTCATACGCGAGGCCAAACTTTGCTTTCTTGCGATTAGGCTGGTGGTAACGCTGGCAATGATGCTGAGGGGAATCTCGCTCTCTAAGCGACGCAGTGAGCCTTCGCTGCCGGCGACCATACACTCGGCGGTTTTATCTATATCCACAACTATAACGTGCGAGGCTCGCAGGAAAATTTCTAGATATTTCGCGTCATTTTCTTAATCGCGATCAATCCAGCCGATTTCTTCCCAAATGCGACGTACTGCATCTAGGTCCCGTAGAGGGTCGAATGGGCGAAAAGCATTAGCTGAGCTCAAGATTTTGTGGCCGCGCGGCCGAGTTTTTGGGTATGGCTAATGATTAGAGGATATGGAACACGAAATCTTCATCGTCGTCGCTTTTTGTTACTGCGATCTTGGAGTGGAGCTCGTCTCTCTTTTTGCCTAACCATTTTTTTCTAGATCTTTGCCGGCTTCACGGAGTCGATTATCTTCTGCTTCACGGAAGCGACAGAACTCACTATAGGCTGACATTTCTGAACGCAACTCGCGAATAATAATTTCTACAATCATCGCGTCATCAAGAAAACCAATGCCGGGAATATGATCGGGGATCAAGTCGATAGGATCTGGCAAATAAGACATCGCGCTGATTATTCTATCTCGGTCTTCTTCGCTCAAATTCCACTCGGTATCTTTCAGCATCTCTAGCAGTGTCTTTAATTGTAGTAGTCGTTCTGCGATGAAGTCTGGCAGATCTGAATTCATCGCGACTTCGACAATCTTGTAGGCGGCCTTTTCGATGTCTGCCTGTCCCTGTTGATTGGACACAGTGGATCTGGCCTTAACTACATGGCCTTGAATCTTTCCAGATCCCTGTCGCTGAGGGTAAACGCAATATCGAGAGGCATAGCGTGGTCCTGCTGTTATTGGTCAGTCTGCTTGAATAATATGGTATTCAGTCTGCCTAGGTTGAATATACGCGAATTTTGACCCGTCATAAAACCCGTCCTCTTCAAGTTTTATCGACAATGGTTCGCTACCCCATTGAGGCACATCGACAAGTGCGGTCAATTCGATGGAATATGCCGTATTGGCGTTCATGGCATAGTCTCCAGAGCCAGGTACGCCTTCCTGCTTGTCCCACATTCCTATTGTGGTGCCTGCGGCATGACCATGTAGGCCTATCGGGTGAGTATAGATAATGGGCCCGATACCGGCGCTTATCGCTTGTCTTCTGGTACGGCGCAGTATTTCATTGCCGGTACGGCCGACTTGAAAGTTGCCGGTTAGAATGTCTTGCAGTTCGTTGCCTTCATGCAATGCCTCTTTAAGATAGTCTGGCGCAGTAGTTTCGTTGTTCTTCAAAATATAAGCGTTCTGTTGTGTGTCTGTCTGTAAGTTTAGATAACTGATACCGAAGTCGATGTGAATCAGGTCTCCTTTGTGAAAGACATTTTGGTGAACCGGATCGTCACCGATAGCTAATTGTGAGGCTTCCGATCGCATCAATTCGATTCCGGTATGAAACCAAGTATCTAAGCCTAGATTGCTCACTCGTTGACGGTACCACCAAGAAAGGTCGTCAATAGTAGTCTCGCCGGGCTTAACAACAGCTGCTGTAAAACCTTCTGCTATTATCCCGTGCGCGATAGCCATTACATCTTTGTATATTTCCATCTCAGACGTAGTTCGCGTTTCCAGCCAGCCTACCGCAAGATTTTCGGCAGATACGATCCTGCTTTGCAATTCGCTAGGTAGCGCCGCACTGAAGTCCCTGTGTTCTGAATAGGTAAGGCCATCAGCGAGCGCGTAGGTGTCTGAAAAGTTCAGAGCTATTTTGTTTGGATTAAATTCGGTCAGAAGCTCTGCGATGCGTTGGTACTGATCTGGCTGTTCCTCCGGATTCCATGCGCCTGGAAATAGTTCGCCAACAGCGTAACGAGCGATCGCGAAGCGCTCGACTCCGCGCGAGTCACCATGATCGATAAACATTAGTACTGTTCGTCTGCGCGCATTGAGCCAAGTTGCGGGCAGCATAGTCTTTAGAACGGGATCTTCATTGTATTCTCTAGCAATCAGTACCCATGCATCTATGCCTTCTCGCTGCATTAGCTGCGGTACTAAAGTGTCTAAACGTTCTTCGAGAATCCGGTTTTCGACAGTGGCCCGCTCTCGTAGGGAGAGAATTTTCTCACTCAAATCGTCGGCAAAGAGGTTGCTTGATGCAAGTCCTAGTGACAATAAAGCTGAGGCGCATAGGGCGCCGGTGATTCTTGTATAATTCATGGTAAATTGGTTTGCCTTATTAACTGCGTGAAGCCTATCATTATTTGCTCCGTTGGATAACAGTTTCCAAGCAACTATCCTCGTGCCTGGGACCGATTGATGCAAAATTTGTAAAACTGAAGGAGAGTGGTTTAAGCATGAGAGATATTGACCCAAATTTTGACCCTGCGCTGCATACGTTGACCGATTCGAGTTACTTTGAGGACATGAGTGTAGGTCAGCGGTTCGTTATTCCATCGAGGACACTTGGCGACGCAAATTTCGCGGCGTTTCAACTCGCCTCGGGAGACAATCATCCAATACATTATGATGTGGAATACTGTCAAAAAAAGGGCCACCCACAACTGTTGGCACATGGGTTTCAGATAACCATTCAGACAGCTCCCGGAGCAGGTATGCTGCCACACGTTCTTGAGGAAAGTTTGATAGGGCTGATAGAGCAGAGCTCGAAGTTTCTAGGCCCAGTTTATTGTGGCGATACAGTTTATCCTGCGCTAGAAATTAGCGAGCTGATTCCTGGGAAGACAACCGGCGTGATTGTCTTGAGCAGTACAGTGCATAATCAACATCGACAGTTGGTGATGAGCGGCGAACAGAAAATGCTAGTGCGTAAGAGGCCGCCGACTTAACGGTTAGTTTCTCGAAGCCATTCTCGATCGATCGCATTGATCAGTTGCTACTTAAGCTAAAGCGTTGATCCAAATCGATCAAACGCATAATCTAGTTGTTTATATCAACCGGACCTAAGACCCAAGGGGCTTGATTGCTTAGCTCCTTGCTCCGTAGCTTTCGCAGATAGTAATTCAATTGCGGCGTTCTCATGCGCAGACGGTCCAGCCGCCTAGCTCCAAACATTATCAGTGTGCAGCATTTCTTGCTAACAAGTAGGGAAAAATACAGTGGAAGCTCGAGACTATTCATCAACGAGCCACTCTTTTCTTGCACATCAGGAAGGACAGGGTGTCGATATTGCTAATACCGCGCTTTAGCAAGCCCTTCAGAACTTCCAGTGGCTGGCCCAACAGAATAGTACCCAATTCGTCTTCATATAGACGACTGCCCATAGAGGGTTGGATGTGATTGCTACCGGCGCTGTAGGTGCCAGCTGAAATATTGGGATTTTTGGTGACTATTAATTATTTCTATTTATTTATTCGTGAGCCCGATTGCGACTGATTAACGTATAAAGATTACAATCTGCAAGGTATCAGGGAAAGACAAACATGGGCATAAATTGGCATTAACTGAGCAACTTGAGTACCTGGTTAATGATTCTTAGTCGGTTTCACTTCTGGCCATGTTGTAGAACTCGGGATTTGGCTTGATATTTGCCATATTGGCGAGCCGATTAGACAGTGCGAATAGAGCTGCGATAGAGCCAATGTCCCAGATTTCCTCCATACTGAACCCATTATCGTGAAGGGTCTGTAAATCATGCTCACCGACTTCATTGGCCTGCTGCGATATTTTTACAGCAAAATCCAACATTAAGCTTTGCTTCGCCGTTACATCGGCCTTTCGATAATTAGTTGCAACCTGATCAGCGATGAGTGGATTCTTCTCGCGTATGCGTAGGATAGCTCCGTGTGCGACGACACAGTAGATACACTGGTTGATTCCTGAGGTTGCCACCACGATCATTTCGCGTTCAGCCTTTGTGAGGCCTTCTGATTTCTCCATGAGCGCGTCGTGATAGCTGAAGAAGGCGCGAAATTCATCAGGCCTATGAGCCAGGGCGAGAAATATGTTCGGAATGAAACCAGCTTTCTCTTGAACGGCTAGGATGCGCTGCTTTATATCTTCGGGTAATTCATTGAGTTCAGGGACTTTAAACCTGCTTATAGTTGTGATGTTCATAGGGTGGGCTCGAAAGTTTTGCTTCGCAGTTAAATTGCTTCGTAATGTAGCGCAATAGTACAAGATGCCGCCGCTTATTGGAAAAATAACTGGCCGCGCGGTAGAAGCAGCAGAGTCCTTTAAGAGCAGCTCATCGTGAATCTAAAAAGCTGAAAAATTCTAAGATAAGATAGCTGAGAGTGATTTCAGTGTAATATTCGAAAACCTTAAACTAGCGGGAAATAGAGAAACGTAGATGAGCGAGACAGCGTTGAGCGGGAAAAATTATGTGGTAACGGGAGCGAATAGCGGTATCGGCTTTTTTTCGGCACGGCGCTTTGCGCAATTGGGAGCGAATGTCGCGTTGGTCTGCCGAAACGAATCAAGGGGGCGCGACGCGGTTGCTCAGATAATTGCGACCACGGGCAATGAAAATATTAGTCTCTATCTGGCGGATTTCAGCTCATTGGCGAGCGTTAGCGAGATGGCTGATAATTTACTTCGTGATATCCCTAAGATTGATGTGCTGTGCAACAACGCTGGGGGCGTCAACGGCAGCAGGACGGTTACTGAAGAAGGCTTTGAAACCACATTCGTAAGTAACCATCTGAGCGGTTTTTTGCTGACCAAGAAATTATTACCGGCAATTCTTAATGCGGCAGGTGAAGACCAAGTGCGAATTGTTTTTACTAGTTCTTATGGGCACTTCGATAGCGCTCTAGATTTCGGTGATCTAGGGCTCGAGGAAAGCTATAGTACCTTGAAGGCCTACGGTCGTTCGAAACTGATGAATCTACTGTCCGCACGAGAATTGCAGCATCGTCTTGTGGGCGAGAATGTGGCTGTCAGCTCTTTTCATCCAGGCACGATTAGGACGCCGATTTGGAATAAGGGCGGAGCACTAGCGCGTCTATTGGGACTAATCTTGTATCCCTTCATGAAAAATGTCGAGCAGGGATCAGATACCTTTATTTGGCTGGCGAGCGCGGAAGATCACGCGAGTAAGGGGGCACACGGGCATTATTTCTACAAACGCAAACGCGCAAAAACCGCAAAATTTGCCACTAATGAAGATGCGAAGCGCTTGTGGCAGATCAGTGAAGAGTTGATAGCGCCATATTGTTAGCGATATAGGAATCGAGCATCGCGCGCTAAGGGATGAATAGAGGGTTAGGGAAACAATTGATCGGGAACGGCAATGGGAATGTAGGCGCCGGTTTGCTGTGAGTAGCAATTGCAATAAAAGAAGTCGCAACTGGGTCTGTTCAGGGAATCAAAGAGAAGCTACCTATCTATTGCGCAACATACTTTGACGAAATTTACTCGGCAGCCAAATATAGAGGCTGAAATAGAGAATACAGTCGGCCCAGCTGCGAGTGCTGGGAAAGCTAAGCAATATGTGGAGAATATTTCTGAGGCGACGGCAGCCTGCTTGTTCGCTATGGTTCAGGGAAACCTACTTGTCTTAGGATTGAGTCACTGGTTAGTGGCGTCACAGACTGGGATTATCGCTGGCGTACTAGCAACAGTTGCCTTATGGATGGCTAAGACCACGAAGCCTTGGGTTGTATCATTGGTTTTGGGCTCGTTTACGGCAGTTGTAGATTTCTATGTTCATCCTGGGATGTTTGGCGGCGTGGTAACAGAGGCGATAGTAACGGGAATCATGGCAGGGCCGCTTTCTTTCGTTATTGGACATGCAATCGCCTACAGAGGGCGTAAAAGAGCGGTACAGGTAGTGCCATAGTTAGGTTGTTAGTTAACCGAGCGCTCTTGACCTTCCCAATGCGGTGCTCTCAGCTCTCTCTTAAGAACTTTTCCCGGGCCCGATTTAGGCAGTGGTTCGAGCTGCACATCGATACCTTTGGGAACCTTGTATCCAGCTATCCGTTCGCGACAGAATTCAATTACCTGTGCAGGTTCTAACTCGCTCCCTTCTCGCGGCACGATTACCGCCCAGACAGCTTCTCCCCACTTATCATCGGGTACACCAAATACTGCCGCTTCAAGAATGGCAGGGTGTTGGTAAAGGGCTTCTTCGACTTCCGTGCAGTACACGTTTTCTCCGCCGGTAACGATCATGTCTTTACTGCGATCTACTAAGAAGACATAGCCCTGCTCATCCATGTAACCAAGATCGCCAGTCCAGTAAGCGCCATCTACAAGTACTGCTGCCGTCTGTTCCGGCTTGTTCCAGTAGCCTTGCATTACGTTGGGGCCGCGTACAACTACTTCGCCAATTTCCCCAGAAGAAAGTGGGCTATCATCCGGGCCTAATATGTCGATTTTATTGCCTAGCACAGGTCGGCCGCAGGATCGCGCTAGTGGAGTATCGATCAGATTCTGTTCATTGTTGAGTACAGTGCAAAGAGGGGAAAGCTCGGTTGCCCCATAAACTTCAACGAGTTCTGCTGTGGGGAACGCGCTGTGCGTGCGGCGCAAAATTTCTGTGGCTATCGGCGAACCACCGTGAGCGAGCATTTTTAGGGTATTAGTTTTGCGTGGGCGTACATGTTGTTCTTCTGCGATAGCCGCAAGCATTGTTGGAACCCCGAGACTCTCTGTTATCCCATGTTCTTCAATCAGATCTAAGGCAGTTTTCGGCTCGAATGCGGCGAGGGTCACCTGCGTTCCTAGTGTCCAGATATTGGCGATTACGGCTGCGGAGCCTGCTGCATGAAACAGCGGCGCCATCACCAGCATTACATCATCTTCTCTCTGCGGAACTGATGCGAGATAGTGAAACGTATTCGCAATGAGATTGCGATGGCTAAGCATCACACCCTTGGACTTGCCGGTAGTACCTCCTGTATAGAACAGGCCGGCTAGGTCACTTTCCTCTAAGTTAATTCCGAGCTCTATTTCCGCGGCCTCATTTAGCATCGTGTCATAGCTATCGGGAATCATTATTACATGCTCTACACAGTCAGCTAGTTCGCCCGGATCACGGTCGGTGAGTAGTACCTTTGTCTGCGAGTCTTCGAGGGCGTATTTTAGTTCCGCCATTGCGTGACGGGTATTGAGAGGCACGACCACTAAGCCGGCGGCGGGCACGCCCATATAGGTTTCAATATACCGCTGGCCATTGTTCGCTAAGATTGCGACTCTGTCTCCCTTGTTCAATCCCAAATCTCGCAGGGCTCCAGCTAGGAGACGGCAACGGCGATGCAATTTGGCAAAGTTTACAGACTCAACACCGTCTATCAATGCCGTTTTCGTGGGCGCCATTCGAGAGGCGTATTTTAGTGGATCCGCGAAAGTGCGCATAAGCTAGAGCGTCTTAAATTAGTCTTCTTTTAGTCCGAAAGTATAAACCACGTTTCCAGATGCAATAGTTACGAATTGCTGTCCGTCTATAGCATATGTCATAGGGGCTGCATGCACTCGCGCACCCAAAGAGATATGCCAGAGTTCTTCGCCACTGGCTGCGTCGAGAGCAAAGAAATAGCCATCTGCGCTACCGGTGAAAACGATGCCGCCAGCGGTTGTGGTTATGCCTGCTGATGAGCGAGGCATGATTGGAAACTCCCATTCGATTTCTGCAGTGGCAGGATTAATTGCTCGAATGGAGCTATGGAATGCATCCATCGGCTGATTGTAGCGTCCACCGCCACCAGTGAAGCGCTCGCCTTCTTCGTAGTCCTCGTCGCGTTTGAAGAATTCCTGCTCGCCATCGAAAGAGGTGACATAGAATAAACCTGTCTGTTGACTATAGCCGGGCGAGTACCAATTGGTCGCACCAACGATAGGGGGGGAGACCATAATTCCTTCATAGGTAGGTGCCATGCCGGGAGTAGGAATCGGGCGACCATTTGGGTCTAATCCCTGCGCCCAAGTCTGCGTCGCATAGGCTTCTCCTTCCAGAAATTCTCCAGTTTCGCGATCGATTGTGTAGAAGAAGGCATTGCGGTTGGCCCACATCATTACCTTTCGTGTGCTGCCTTGGTATTCGATATCCGCCAGAATCGGCACCTGAATCGAATCATAGTCATGCACATCGTGAGGTGTAAATTGGAAGTGCCACGCTATCTCGCCGGTGTCGCCATTTAGGGCCAAAGCTGAATCGGAATAGAGATTGTCACCAAGGCGAACATCGCCATTCCAGTCTGGACCAGGATTGCCCGTGCCCCAGTAGATGAGATTCAGGTCTGGATCGTAGGAACCGGTGATCCATGTGGCGGCGCCTCCAGTTTTCCAAGAATCACCTGACCAGCTATCGTTGCCAGGCTCGCCTGGACCAGGGATAGCATAGGTGCGCCACTCGAGTTCACCAGTAACGGGGTCGTAGGCATCGATGAAGCCGCGTATGCCGAATTCGCCGCCAGCGATCCCAGTGACAACTTTGTCTTTGACGATTAGTGGCGCGGCAGTCTTGCTATAGCCGGCCTCGTAGTCTGCTACCTCGACGTCCCAGAGAACATTTCCCGTGCGCGCATCGATGGCAACGAGATGGGCATCAAGAGTACTCATGAAAAGTGTTTCACCGAGTATGGCTACACCGCGATTATTTCTTCCGCAGCAAATACGCAGATCTTCTGGTAGTTCATGATCGTAACGCCAATATACTCTACCTGTACGCGCGTCAACGGCGGTCAGATTGCTCGGAGCCTCTGTAATAAACATTACGCCGTCGACTACAGTAGGTACTGTTTCCGCACGGTCGATCACGGGTATCTGATACGACCATTTCATTTCTAATTCTGTCACATTGTCCGTGTTTATCTGATCGAGTCGGCTGTAGCGCTGACTGTCCAGAGTGCCGGAGTACATCATCCAGTTCTCGGGCTCGCTCTCGGCATTGACGAGGCGTTCCCATGTCACCGGACTAAACGCAGGTGTTATAACAGTCTGAAAAGGTTCTTCTTGAGCCTGCAGGGGTAACGCTAGAAACATGCCGCATAGCAATAGAGGTAATTTGTTCATGTTTAGTTCTCCTTTCGCAGGGAGAATAGATAGGCCACAAGGTCATCTATTTCGCTGTCGGACAAAGTCTGTGTATAGCTCGGCATGGTCGATGCTTCGACCCGTTCAAAAGATTCAATCTGATTCTTCGGGTAAGACCAAAGATTTAATTCCTCATCCATTATTCGCAGCGAGAAGCTGTCTTCGTTCATGCGCAGCCCCTCTCTAACAGCACCATCGCTGTCCGTTACCCGCATTGTCCACCAGCGCGGTGCAACATCAATATGGGGATTGAGCATATCGCTAAGCAATTCTTCTGGGCTGCGTCGCTCTCCAACCCTAGAAAGGTCGGGGCCTAGCCTGCCGCCTTGTCCGTTGACCATGTGACAGCTATTGCAGTCTGCCTTACTAGTGAACAGGCTGGTGCCGCTTGCGACTGAGCCAGGCAGGTCAATGTTCGCAGGATCGGTGCTTAGAGAGCCTATGTAGGCTACGAGTTGCCAAACTTGACTGTCAGGTAGGTCCGCTGCGACCGGAAGCATTGCGGTTCCGGCAATGCCGGTGCGGATAATGTTGAATAGTCCAACCTCGGAGCTAGCTCGGGCCAATCTACCCGTAAGGTCTGGCGCGCCAGTCTCATCGTTGCCCTTGGCATCGAAGCCGTGACAACGCGAGCATTGCCGTTCAAAATATTTGAGGCCAGCATTGATATCAAAATTCGTGTTGTAGAGATTGCCTGCATCTTCGGCGAAGCTGCCACCTGCGGCTAAGAACAAGCCGCCAAGTGCCACCGTCAGGAGGCGCCCCAACTGCGTCGTGAGATTGCCCATGCCCACTCCTCTTTATTGTTGTTTTGGTGAGAACTAGCAGTGTACCACCACGCTTTTGCTTGGCAATTGCTATTACTCATTGGTTTGCTCGTTTGGACGAGTTCTCTCGCTCAAATGGGTTGCAGCAAATCACCCAAACAATATTACGAAAATATGACAAAAATGTAGTTTTCACCAATGACTAAAACTATACTCCGAGCAAAACAATGCGGGTCAAAATTATGGCACCTACACTCAGCGCTCTCTTTGGGCGTTCTCCGATCAGGCCTATTCAGGAACATATGGCGATAGCTACCCATTGCGTCGAATTGTTGGGTGATTTTCTAGAAGCGAGTTTCATTAAAGACTGGGACGCGGCTCTTGCTGTGCAGCAAGAAATTCGGAATCAGGAAAATAGTGCTGACGATCTTAAAAGCGATGTGCGGACGAATCTTCCCAAGAGTTTGTTTCTTCCAGTATCCAGAACAGATTTGTTAGAGCTGCTGCACACACAAGATAAGTTGGCGAATCGCGCGAAAGATATAGCGGGGTTAATGCTAGGCAGGCGTATGGAGGTTCCTGAGAGCTTGGTGCAGGAGGTTCGTGATTATTACAAAGAGAGTCTGCTGGCTTCGAAGCAAGCTCTCAAGGTTATCAACGAGCTGGACGAGCTGCTCGAGACAGGATTTCGCGGGAGAGAGGTCGATCTTGTTGAGGGCCTGATTACTGAGCTGGATGAGCTTGAACACCAAACTGATGTAAGTCAGGTCAAGCTTAGGGCGAAGCTGTATGAGTTAGAAGAGTCTCTGCCTCCAGTACACGTGATGTTTCTCTACAAGATTATCGACCAGATCGGCGATCTGGCTGATATTTCCGAAAGTGTGGGCGCTCGGCTACTACTGTTGATTGCGCGATAAGAAGAATAAAGCTTCACAAGCTGGGTGGTACATGTCTGACATAATTTCTCAATACGGTACTATATTTCTGATCATGGCCTGTTTGTTCGGCTTCTTCATGGCATGGGGCGTAGGTGCGAATGACGTAGCCAATGCGATGGGCACCTCGGTTGGTGCCGGAGCCATCACAATTAGACAGGCGATATTCATCGCCATGATATTTGAATTTGCAGGCGCCTACCTAGCTGGTGGGGAAGTGACCTCTACGATTCGTAGCGGCATCATAGATATCGAGAAAGCTGGGTTTACGGATTCTCCCGAACTCTTAGTTTACGGCATGCTTTCGTCGCTTTTAGCGGCGGGTATCTGGCTATTGATTGCCTCTCACTTTGGCTGGCCCGTTTCTACAACGCATTCAATTATCGGAGCAATCGTAGGTTTCGCGGTTGTCGGTATCTCGGTTGATGCAGTCGTGTGGAGTAAGGTCTGGGCCATCGTGGCAAGCTGGGTTGTTTCTCCCATGTGCTCAGGCATCATCGCTTTCTTTATATTCCGTAGCGTGCAGAAACTTGTTCTCGATACGGATGATCCCTTCGCTAACGCAAAAAAATACGTCCCTTTCTATATATTTTTGGTGGGCTTCATGATTGCAATGGTTACTCTGGTAAAGGGGCTACGTTATGTAGGATTGGACTTCAGTTTTGGTCAGTCTTTGCTGATGGCGATAGGAGCAGGAATCTTAGCGATGATTCTCGGTATCTTTCTGCTTCGCGGTATTAAAGAAGTTTCAGCGGAGAATGATAACTTTAACTTTGGAAGTGTCGAAAAAGTATTTGGTGTGTTGATGATATTCACCGCCTGCTCGATGGCTTTCGCCCATGGATCGAATGACGTTGCAAATGCTATCGGCCCGTTGGCCGCTGTGAACGGCGTGGTACAAAGTGGGGGCGTATTTGCAGAGCAATCCGGCCTGCCGTTCTGGATTCTAATCCTAGGTGGTAGTGGCATAGTTGCGGGTCTGGCGATGTGGGGCTACAAGGTTATAGCGACTATCGGTAGAAATATTACTGAACTTACGCCCAGTCGTGGCTTTGCCGCAGAATTGGCCGCTGCGACTACCGTGGTGGTAGCCTCCGGCACAGGAATCCCAGTGTCGACAACCCACACGCTGGTAGGGGCGGTATTGGGAGTGGGCCTAGCTCGTGGCATCGGTGCTCTTAATCTCAATGTGGTCGGTAGAATCTTTCTGTCATGGGTGGTTACGCTGCCCGTCGGGGCAGCAATTTCCATAGTGTTCTTCTTTATATTCAAGGCCATTTTTTCCTAGCCAGCACCCTTGGACCTCCAGTAACGGATACTTTTAAGGGCGCTTCGTGGCTACTCAAATTCAGAAGTGTGAGGCCTTTGTGCGCCTACATCAGCCCGAAACTACATGGTTAACTCCAAAACCTTGAGACGTTGGCTCAGCGAGGCTATTGCAAGGCAACGGCTTTAAGTCGTTGGCGACAAAAAGTTCGGGTTTTGCTTATACCTTAGGGCGAGCAGATGGTGCTGCAGTGTCGAAGCTTCTTAAAGGGTCAGACTGATTTAGAATACCAACATATTCCCAATGCTAGTTATCTTCGATCTTTTTTTATTTCTGTGTTTTCTCAATTTTGTCGGCTTTCTTGACTCTGATCCTGTGGCCGTCCACATCCTTGCCATTTAAATTCTTGACCGCAGCTTTGGATTCGCCGGCCTTGGGCATTTCGATAAAGGCGAAACCCTTAGAACCGCCTGATTTTGGATCTAGCACTAGTGAGCAGGATTGAACTGTGCCATATGACTCGAAAAGTGCTTTAAGATCTGCTTCGCTGGTGCTGCGCGCCATATTTCGAACTAATAATTTCATGATGTTGTGCCTTTGGGATGTTTAGTTAACGATCTTCGGCACGAGTTGATTTCGTGGCGCCGGCGAACTGAGTTATTTCTTCGTCAGAATACTTAGTGTGTACACGTTTGTCTGAGGCGGGCTGATGTTCCAGGCTCACGCCAGGTCTTCTTTCAGTTCGCGGTCGGATAGGACGCTTGCTGAATCCACCGCCACAGTTTGGGCAAACATTATAGAGTACATTCTTCACACAATGGCTACAGAACGTACATTCATAGGTGCAAATATGGGCCTGCGTAGACGCAGGTGGCAGGTTTTTGTCGCAATGTTCGCAGTTTGGTCTTAGTTCTAACACTATGAACTCTGTAGTCTAATGTAATCTTAAAATTCGGCTTCTTCGATTGCTGCCATGCTCATCATAAGAAACCCAGTAAACGCAGCACTGTTTGGTGACAAGGATGAATCGACTTTCGTCTTCATCTCATTAATCACAGAGCGAAATTTCTCATAGAATTCCCACGAAGGTTGCGGCCTATAGTAAAGGTTTTGTAGTTCAAAATGCGCTATGGCCTTCTTGGCAGTTGTTGGTTTGACGAATACTTCATCCTGCGGACGGAAGTAAACAGGGCAGATGCTAATCAGTGACCACTTGGCCATTTTTCCGCTTAGCATGATGCCTAAAATTTTATCGAAACCCTTCTCGCTATCGCCATACAGCTGTTCTTTTAAGCCGCTGGCGAGAGCGTTCTTTTGTTTTGGTTCTAGAGCCCTTCCGAAATCGCGAAACTTTGGTTTCTCGAAAATTGAAACCATTGAAGAAAGTGACACAATTTTTATCATGCTTTCAATTATTTCTGGGGGGTCCCTAAAATTTTTCTTCGTGAACAGTTCCGCGCTAAGAGCAATCATCTTATCCATCTTGTGTTTCTTGCCGATTGCCATCATCTCGGGGTGAGAGAATCCGCCCGGGTAACGAGTGAGGAAAAATTCTTCGGCTCGCTTTAGCTTTTCCATGTTCATTTTCGGTTCGCTACTCGTTAGTTTTCGTTCGGCAAGAATGAGTAATTCGCGGCATACTCGAGCATCTGCGACATGAAGTCAGTAGGATACTCAACTCGTACATTGCTGACCACGCCATTTTCGTCATCTGCAACGATGCGAGGATTTACAAATCCGGAGTAGGGTGCAACGTCCAAAGTGGCATAACGCTGTAGTACCTCGGCGTGCAGCTCTTCATCTACCTGTGTGCCGTAATTTTCGACGAGGTCCCTAGCTGCCTCGAAGTCGCCTTCGGACTTGATGCGCTGAATTTCTTGTAGCAACCTGCCGAATATAACACGCAGCTTCTCATAGTCATTTACAACGAAAAAGGTCTTGCCATCTCGAACCACGCGTTCGATGACGTTTTCTTCTAATCCTTGTTCATAAGACCAAAGTGCTACGAGCTGACGGTTGCGCATGTGAGCCTCTTCAACCAGCTCGCCTGGCTGCAGGCGATACAGTTGTAGCATCGCCCCACCACGGATATAGGAATCGTATTCTGTACGCCCAACATCTAGGCTATCCATCACGCCTATCTCTATTAGCATAGGGTCTAAAATGTAGTACAGCGCGACCAGATCAGCGCGGCCCTCTTCTAAGGTGCTAGCGTATTGGCGCAGTGTCTCTCGTGTCGTGCCGACTCCCTCATTAATTAATCCCGATGCATGCCCGATGACTTCGTGCATGTCGGTGTGTAAATCACCAGCTTGCTCTGAGTGCATTCGGCTACGTGAGATTTCTTCTGTCGTATACGCGAACTCTTCGAGTGTCTTGCTGGGTGAGGAGTTATACGCGCTTACAATATTGCCAAGACTCACGGATTTCGAGCCATGCTCTGCGCGAATCCAGCTAGAGTTCGGTAGGTTGATGCCAATGGGCGTTGCTGGTGACGCATCACCAGATTCCATAACAACGGTGATGACCTTTCCATCGATGCCAGTCACATCTGCTTTTTTGTGTTCATCTTGAATTGGAGAATTGTCTTCGAACCACTGCGCGCGTTCGCCAATAGCGGCAATCCGCAGGGTTGCTTCAGCATCACGAAAGGAAACCACCGATTCGAAAGAACCTCGATAGCCTAGCGGATCGTTATAGACTTCGATGAAGCCATTAATTACGTCTATCGCTGAGTCCGTGTCAGCTACCCATGCGATATTGTAAGCATCGAAATCTTCAAGATCGCCAGAGCGGTAGTACTTTACTAGTAATTCGAATGTTGTGCGCTGCTTGTCATTCTCAGCGGCTCCAATGGCGCGCTCTAACCAATACACGACATGCTCCAGCGCCTCACTGTACATGCCGCCGACGTGCCAGACGCGTTCAACGATTTCACCATCGGCTTTTACTAGTTTGGAATTGAGTCCATGAGAGATCGGAGTAGCGTCATCATTTGCTGACTGCGCTGCATAAAAATCGATGACCTCCTGCTCGGTAACGCCTTCGTAGAAGTTAACAGCTGATGTGGCGACTTTGTCTACGCCGTCGGCAGTGTTTACTTTCTTCGGGTCTAGGTTCTGATCGAAGAGTATTGGTGTTAGTTCCGCAATTAGTTGCTCTATACTTTGACCTTCACGCAACGGATAATTAGATTGGGTAGCAGCAGCGCTTACAAC
The DNA here is from genome assembly GCA_913058275.1 of uncultured Gammaproteobacteria bacterium. Taxonomy (GTDB): domain Bacteria; phylum Pseudomonadota; class Gammaproteobacteria; order Pseudomonadales; family Pseudohongiellaceae; genus UBA9145. Next base: position 18,547 of record CAJXQP010000006.1, read on the forward strand.
TTCGTTGAAGTACTCCTCGTCAAACAGCGGTGTAAATTTGAGACCTGAATAGTGGTGGTGAATGCCGTTCGCAAACCAGATTTGCTTTGCATAGGTTGTGAGGTGGGCGAAATTTTCTGTGTCTCTAGCGCCAGTGAAATTTTTCAGTATTTCTTCAAGAGTGCGTCGAATTCGAAGATTATGTTTGTAGTTCTGGTCGTACATGATGTCTCGACCGGAGAGCGCTGCCTGAGATAAGTAGTACAAGAGTTCCTTCTGCTGACCGCTTAAATCCTCAAACCCCGGAACCTGATAGCGCAACATGCGTATGTCTGCGAAACGATCGGCCGCATAGTCAAAGTCATCATCTGTGGCAAAGGGGGTGTCCTCTAGCGACGGACTTGGGTCTGTCGCTGAATCAATGGCGACGCCTGGCATTGTTGTTTGTGTTCCGCTGTCTTCGCTGCAAGCGCTTAGGAAGGCTAGAGAAGCGAGTACAGTCAAAAGACGAATAATGAAGTGCTTGTCGACTGAAAAGGGAGAAATCATGTAGTAATCCTTGGGTCTTGATTGAGTAGGTTGTCCATCGAGCGGCCCGAAACCCTATACAGCACCTGTCGAGCAACTATTGGGTGTCTATAGAGCAGGGAGAGTTCACTTTGTTCGGTATAAGGGGAATTCTATATCGGAAATGCAGGAAGCGCGACACTATCCTTACGATTGCGCTGTAGATGGTTGTAAAAATGGGCCTTGTCAGGGTTTGGCGAATACGAAGCAGTCCTTACCTTCGTGCTTCGTCGCATAGAGGTACTGATCAGCTTTTTCTACCAGTTGCTTGAAAGACAATTGTTCGCAATGCATAGCGATGCCGCCGCTGCAGGTGATGGCGGTTTTCGCCTTGATCGCACTGCGAATCCGATTAACAAGGATCTGTGCAGATTCTAGGCTGGTGGAAGGCAGCACGAGCAGAAATTCTTCGCCGCCGTAGCGGATCACCAAATCCTGATCTCGAGAACAGTCTTTCAATATGTCAGATACTTCCACTAGTAGTTCGTCACCTGCGCTATGCCCGAACTCATCGTTGAATAGCTTGAAATTGTCGATATCCAAGAGCACGATGCTGAACGGATCTTTGCGCCGCAGAGAAGAAGGGACTAGGGTTTCGATTAAGAGATAGAGACGGCGGCGGTTACCTAGCTTGGTTAGCGGGTCTGTCAGCGATCGATGTTCGTTCTCGATCCGCAGAGCAATATTCTCAACTAGCAATTTATTCTGACGAGGAATGAGGCGTGAAATTAGCAAATAGCAACAGCAAACCTAAGGCATTAAAAAGGGCTTCTTGAATCCAAAATGTTTTCACGATTAAAGGGAGCATGCTTGCGTTCATGAATAGGGAAATCGCGGGCAGTGAGGTGCTGTATGACAGGATGCCTCCTGATATGAGGGTCATTACGATCACTTCATAGTAGAGGAGGGCGATAAATTCGTTTTGCTCAAAGGGAATGAATACGGCGCTGGAAAAACACAAGAAAGGAATAATGCTGCTGTAGAAAAATAGTTTTCCCAAGGCTTTACGTTCTCAAAAGTGATTTCCCTCGCTTTCATTTTTCGCGAAAATGTTACAGAGATAATTATACGCGGGATATACGCGATTCCCACGGCAATTCCGGAATAGCCGACATTCGTGTTCTCGTAGAGGACACTGATTCGCTCGAAATCTAGTTCGGGATTTGTTTCTTCTTTACTCACTGAAACACTCTTGCTACAAATATGTAGTTAATCATTGAGTTTTGCATTAAATTATATGCCCAATCCATCTTCCCGCGAGCATGACTCCGGACCAGAGGAAAAGTGATAGGCTACCGACTATTTTCAATTGGATAGGAGTGGGAGCTGCGTTGTCCCATTGAGCTATATTCTTGTAAATACGGAAGTGAAAGTACCCCATATTTGCGCCTGCGAGGGCTAGTAAGAAGATCTTCCATTGAAACGCTGGATTTACTACATGTGAGGCAGCGCGGGTGATGAACATGCCCAGACCGGTAATCGTCGCAACCACGAACGCGCCCCAGGTCCAAGGTACTAACTCCTTAGAAATAGTGCTAATCGAATACTTTACTGCGGCAATTCCTAGGAGTCGTAAGTCCACCATTAAAATGGATCCGACAACAAACGCGGCAGCAATAACGTGAATAGATTCAAGAAACGGAAACCAAGCAGTGCCGCCGATTTCCCAAGAAATCGGCCAGTTCTCTATATCGATCCATTTGGGTGAATTCAAGAATCCCATTTGCTTTACCAGTATCGTCTAATCTGTTTTTTATTGCCCAATTTGTAGGCGGTTTTCTAAATCATCGGCGCTAATGTACGTTTCAATACTTGCTAGGCCGGCCGCTACGTTTGGGTCCGAGAATAAATTCGTAGCTGCAACCTGGCCAAGAACCGCAAAGCTTGTCTGCAGTGCAGTGTTGCCTTCATTCTTTAGTGCGAGTCCGGTTTCGTTAAAACAGGCTCTGCTGAGGAGTTTTATCATCAGTTGAGCTATTTCTCTATTTGCTAGTTCGCGGGCAGAAAGTGATACATCGGCTATCTCTTCGACAGCAGGATGTAGGGCCATCGCAGTGAACATCCATCTGACGAGGCTGAGTTTATCTTCCTCGGTTGTAGCTTGCAGAAGATATTCAGATAGCTCATCTGTGTACTCGCCCGCAATAGTCAGCGGTGAAAGTGTGAGCAGCCCTAGAATAAGTAGTGTCTTCAAGCCTACGGCCGGTCTCACGTTCTGGATTTTCTGGGTAGTCATATGGAGAGAATTCCTTTGATGGGTGCTGTGCGCGCTACTATGCAGGATAGTAAATGTATTCTGCGTAGGCGATCCAGCGACCAGCCATGGCGACCATAATCCATAAAAATAGCGAAACCAGGGCGATTCCTCGCGCGCTCCACAGGCGTTTGGAGCTGGATTCCCAGTAGCCTGCTTGCCGTTTGCTCATTATATGGAAAAACAGCGTTATCAGGATGGCGGGGATTAGGAAGCTTATCTTCCAGCCAAAGACAGGATTATTGAAATATCTAAGCGGCCTGCCAAATAGAAAGAAGGAGCCGGAAATTAGATTCGACGCCAAGGCCCACCATAACCACGGCATCAACCTGCTGGTCATCTCAGAGATTTTCTGACTTGGAACGGCTAGTCCTAATATGCGCAGATCGAGCAGGACGACACTGCCCATTACCACGGCGATGCCGAGGATATGCACGGTCTGAATGATCGGTGGAAACCCTGGGATCGTGCTCAGCGCCCAAAGAGCGCTCGACTGCAAGAAACTGCCGTCTAGCAAGGCACCAATACTAGTGAAGAAATCGGGCAAGTTAAGACCTTCATTATCATTATTATTATTCTATTGTTTAGTATCTGTCGGCTAAAGATACTTATCCGTTACCGCTCCTTCCGAAGCCGAGGCTACAGAGGCTGCGAATTTCGCCAGTACTCCTCGAGTATAGCGGGCAGCCGGTTTCTGCCACTTCGCTAGTCTTGCCGCGATCTCTTCATCACTAAGGTCTATTTTGACCTCGTTAGTTTCAGCATCGATAGAGATTCTATCGCCAGTCTGCACTATAGCAATAGGTCCGCCTTCTATCGCCTCTGGGGTAACATGGCCCACAACAAAGCCGTGGCTGCCGCCCGAGAATCGACCGTCAGTAATTAGAGCGATATCTTCGCCGAGGCCTTTGCCCATGATTGCTGAGGTTGGGCTTAGCATCTCGCGCATGCCTGGCGCACCTTTTGGTCCTTCGTAGCGAATAACCAATACATCGCCTTTGATCACCGTGCCGTCTAGGACGCCCTCGAGGCATTCTTCCTCTGACTCAAAGACCCGAGCGTTGCCTGTGAAGCTTAGACCTTCCTTGCCGGTGATCTTTGCCACTGCCCCGGTAGGTGCTAAATTTCCTTTTAATATAACAAGATGGCTGTCTTTCTTAATAGGATTGTTGAAGGGGCGAATGATGTCTTGCCCCTCTGGGTAGGGCTCTACAGTTGCAAGGTTTTCTGCCATTGTCTTGCCTGTTACTGTGAGGCAGTTTCCATCCAGCATGCCCGCGTCTAGCATGCGCTTCATTAGTGGCTGAATGCCGCCAATTTTGATGAGCTCTGACATAAGGTATTTGCCGCTGGGTTTGAGATCCGCCAGCATCGGTGTCTTTTTGCCAATGCGGGTAAAATCGTCGAGTTCCAGGTGAACGCCCATGGTGTGCGCCATAGCCAGCAGGTGCAGGACCGCATTGGTAGAGCCGCCAAGCGCGATAACTACCTTGATTGCATTCTCGAATGCTGAACGGGTCATGATGTCTGACGGTTTAATGTCATGCTCGATTAGGTGCATGATCGCCTCGCCAGCATCTAGACAGTCTGTGACTTTCTCTGGCGAGATTGCATCCTGTGCGGAGCTGTTGGGCAGGCTCATGCCTAGCGCTTCTATTGCCGAGGCCATAGTATTCGCGGTGTACATACCGCCGCAGGAGCCTGGCCCAGGGATGGCAGTTTCCTCAATATTCTTCAGCTCGATATCGGAAACCTTGCCTGCAGAGTGCTCGCCCACGGCCTCGAAGACAGATACGATATTCGTGTGGTTAGGGCCTGGTTGGATAGTGCCACCGTAGATAAATATAGAGGGGCGGTTCAGGCGGGACATTCCCATCAAAAGGCCGGGCATATTCTTGTCGCAACCGCCTATAGTGATAATGCCATCGTGACCCATACATCCGGAGACGGTCTCCACGGAGTCGGCAATGACTTCGCGAGAGACGAGCGAGTACTTCATGCCCTCTGTTCCCATGGATATTCCGTCGGATATGGTTATGCAGCTGTAGATGATTCCCTTGCCGCCAGCTCTATCGGTGCCTTTGTTCACATCCTCAGCAAGCTTATTGATATGCATGTTGCACGGGGTGACCATGCTCCAGGTTGAGGCGATGCCGATCTGTGGTTTCTTGAAATCCACATCGTCAAAGCCAACGGCTCGCAGCATAGCTCGGCTTGGGGCCTGCGCAACACCATCAACTACAATCTTAGAATGCTTTCGTAAGTCTTTGTTACTCATGAATAGTCCAGCTAAATATAGCGTTGATTTATAAGTTCTGTTTGGTCATCTACAGGCATATTTAGCAGAGAATTAGTGTCTCTCCAATGCCTAGAGGCGGCTAATATACACCAGCAGAGGGCTCATCGCATTCCCCTTTGGTGGGCTGCGGATCTAATCACTCATGGTCTTGCCCAAATGCGGGCATGCAGCGCAGCATGCCACCTCTGGGCGACACGACATAGGCGCACACATCAGATGAACTCCCTAAGAGAAGCGTCACTGCGCAGTCTAGGCTAGAGAAGATATTGAAGTACATAGTTTGCCGTATACATCAATTGCTGAATTGCGTAGAAAACGAGGTAGCCGTGCTTGTTTTCTCTTTAGGTTGAGCGGTTGTCAAACCCAGCGGTTTAACGTTTCACTGGCGAACGGAGCTACTTTTTTATTTTAAGAATATTAATTAAAAACAGTAGCTTAAAACATATATGCGTTAGTTAGCATCAACCTCTTAGGCGCTCTTTTTATAGATGATAGTGTCCGAAAACGGCCAGTATTTGTAGGGGAATAGAGTATGCTTGCTGTCACTTTTTAACTCTTCTAGTTTCTTATTGGAACGCTGAGCCGCAAGATAATGACAGCTTTAATCAATACCGATGAATTTGAAAATGCGCGTCAAAGTAGAGACCCTCGCTTCGATGGGCGGTTCTTCATTGGCGTACTAACGACGGGCATCTACTGTCGTCCAATTTGTCCTGTTCGAATTCCTAAAAAAGAGAATATACAGCTCTATCGGAGCGCTGCCAGTGCCTTTGAGGCTGGTTTTCGCCCCTGTCTACGCTGCCGCCCCGAATCTTCGCCGGGTACTCCCGCGTGGATAGGTGCTCCTTACAAGGTCTCGAAAGCCCTTCATCTAATTGCGAGCGGGAATCTGGACCGGTCTTCGGTGGATGAGCTTGCAGAACAGCTCAGTATAGGTCCGCGTCAGCTGAGCAGGCTGTTTCAGCAATACGTGGGGGCATCGCCGATCGCGGTTGCGCAGACGCAGCGACTACATTTCGCTAAGAAGCTCCTCGATGAAACGAATTTGCCTCTGTCTGAGGTTTGTTTTGCAGCGGGTTTTGGCAGTGTGCGTCGCTTCAACGCCGTTTTTCAGTCTACCTACGCTAGATCGCCTAAGGAACTACGCAAAGGTGTACGCGGCACGCAGCAAACGAAGGGTGAGGGAATACGTGTTCGGCTTTCTTATCGTCCGCCGCTGGACTGGAAATCTATGCTTGCCTATCTCGAGTATAGGAAAATACCTGGAGTTGAATTCATCGATCTTGAGCAGAATGCTTACTATCGAACAATTGCGATCGATGGAAATGTCGGCGATATCTGCGCACAATTTTCTGAGGCTGAGCACAGCGTGATGCTGCAGATAAACTTTCCCGATACGCGTCACTTGTACCATATTGTCGAGAAAGTTCGTCTGTTGTTTGATCTGAAAGCGGACAGCGAAGAGATTGAGCGATTCTTTAGCAGGGACGCACTCTTAAAAAAGGTCGTTAAGAAAAACCCTGGCACGCGCGTCACAGGTTGTTGGGATGGACTGGAAGTAACGGTGCGAGCGATTCTCGGTCAGCAAGTCACGGTGAAGGCAGCTACGACGCTTGCAGGAAGAGTGGCGCAGCGGTGTGGCGAAAACTACAACGGCTCGTCGGAGCACTTAACCCGCGTTTTTCCTACTGCAAAAATACTTGCCAAGGCAGACCTGAATGGAATGGGAATAGTGGGGCAGCGTATTGCAGCGATTAAGGCTGTCGCAGCGATGATAGAGGCCGGTGAAGTTGTATTTGATGGCGTATTGGAAACAGAGGAGTTCGTTCGTCGACTCTGCGAAATAAAAGGGATAGGCCATTGGACTGCTCACTACGTAGCGCTGCGAGTGTTAAGTGATCCAGATGCCTTTCCCTACTCAGATCTGATTTTGCGCCGAGCGGCAGCAAATAATCAGGAAACGCTGACCCCGAAAGCGCTGCTAGAGTTGTCCGAGGTCTGGAGACCTTGGCGCGCTTACGCCGTAATTCTTTTGTGGAAACATTATCAACAATCTGTTCGGAAGAAATGAACTTTATAGCCAGTTCGTACTAGCAGTCAATTAGGGAAGCATAAGATGACTATGTTCTATCATTATCACACTACATCCATTGGTGAGTTGCTGTTAGCTGGCGATGGGAACCATCTGTCTTTGCTCGGTTTTCCGAGTGGGAAGATGCAACGGCGACATGAACCGGATTGGACGAGAGAGGGTGGGCTATTCGTTGAAGCCTGTGTTCAATTGGATGCATATTTCGCAGGAGAGTTGAAAGCGTTCGATCTACCACTCATGCCTAAAGGCACGGACTTTCAAGAATCGGTGTGGCACGCTCTGACTGAAATTCCCTACGGTGAAACTTGGAGCTATGGTCAGCTTGCCACTCACCTTGGAAAACCGAAGGCCTCGCGGGCGGTGGGTGCCGCAAATGGTATGAACCCTATTCCTATCATTATTCCTTGTCACAGAGTAATAGGTGTCTCTGGCAAGCTCACCGGGTTCGGTGGAGGAATAGAGACTAAGCAGTTCTTGCTTGAGCTAGAGTCGGGTCAGATTGCGCCAGGCTTCAACTTCGCGTAGGTCCCAAGTAGTGCGCTTGAAGAGGGACTTTAGGTGTAAACCTTTGTCTAGATAACTCAGAAAGCAAGCGATTTTCTGCGCTGCGCTGCGACTATCTGGCGGTCGCTCACTAGGAACGAGGCTAGACTAGATAAGGGCCGACTAAGAGCGAGTAGATGGAATTTGCCGATGACATAACCTTGGGAGATTTCACCTGCGTTGATCTCGATGATCTTGTTGGTAAGGACGACTATTCCGGGCGAGGGCAACGAGCCGCGAAGTGGTCTTCTGGATTTCAGCTGAGTTTTGTGGTCTCAGCTATCCTTCATTTTGGGCTCGCATCTACGTTTTTTTATTTTGTCGCCAGTGATATTGCAACCATCGAAGAGTTCGTCCACGCCTCGATTAAGCTGGAATTCGTTCCGTTTAATCCTCTGTTAAACCAGGCTGAAGAAAGCATTTCCGAGACTCCTTCTGAGAATACAGTTCCAAGATCACTTGCAGAATCTTCTCCGACATTGTCAGTGGCCGAGTCTCAGCTTGAGAGTAATCAGGCAGATGTTCCTGAGATCGGCGAATCTGAAATTGCAGAAGTGGCGCCAGTGGAAAGTTCGGTTGTGAATTCGTTGCCGCTCCTAGAGACGGTTACCCTGCCATCTGTGGAATCGGTGCAGCTTGTGTTAAGTAATCTGCAGCGCAGTGATGCTTCAAGCTTTTATACCTATGACTGCAATAACTTAGAAGAAAAGAGCGGATTTAGCGATTGCGCCTCAAGTGATACCAGAGACTACTCCTTGCTAACTCGAAACCCAGTCTATGACTTTCATAACCCCGCGATCGAAATTAGTCGATCTAGGGCGACAGTCACTATGCTCGCTAGGCAGAGTGCTGGGATTTCCGAACAGCTCGCTTTGGGTGATCTGCCAGCGGGTCTTTCGAGCTATGTGTTGGAGGAGTTAGAGCAGGGCATTGAAACTTATTCGAATAATTCCGCGCGCGCTTTAGAGCACATGAATACGATGGTCGACAAAAGTGCAGCTGGCGTTATGGGGCGGAGATTATTCGATCATTGGGTACAACAGCAAACAGCACTGTTACAAAGCAGCAGAGTTGAGAATCGCAGTGACCGCCAGTTCAGAGAAAGATGTAGAAGTTATGAGAAGTTTATTATGGCGTCCGCGAAATTTGCTCGATGTATTGCAATTGGAGAAAGCCCATTAGGATTTGCTATCAAGTTCTGATTTAGATCTGTCTCTTATACACATCTCCGAGCCCACGAGACCGAGGCTGATC
>CAJXQP010000007.1 GCA_913058275.1 uncultured Gammaproteobacteria bacterium
TCTACACCTCTCTATTCGTCGGCAGCGTCAGATGTGTATAAGAGACAGGTTCTGGGGCTGAATGATGGCGGGTACCAATTTGTCCCACCCTGATTTCCAGGGAAGGTAGGCATGCCTTCGGGCTGTGGTGTTGGAATCGGCCGCCCGTTCGCATCGAGCCCGCTAGACCAGTTCACAGTGACATAGGGTTTGCCTTCGAGAAACTCGCCCGTGACTCTATCTAACACATAGAAATAGCCGTTCCTGTTTGCCCACATCATGATCTTGCTTGGTGTGCCGCGCCAGACAATGTCAGCCAGTACCGGCACCTGTACCGCATCATAGTCGTAGGCATCGTTCGGTGTGAATTGGAAATGCCACTTCAACTCGCCAGTATCGGCGTCCAAGGCGATCACCGAGTCTGAGTAGAGATTGTCACCAGGGCGCTGCCCTGCATTCCAATCTGGCCCGGGATTGCCCACTCCCCAATAGGTAAGATTGAGCTCCGGATCGAAAGAGCCAGTAATCCACACGGGTGCACCTCCGTGCTGCCAATCGTCTCCTTCCCAACTGTCATGATTCGGCTCGCCAGGACCAGGGATCGTGTAGGTCTTCCAGGCCTCCTCGCCGGTTTGTGCGTCGTAGGCCGCAACATATCCGCGAATGCCGAATTCGCCCCCGCCTACGCCTACGATGACTTTGTCTTTTACCACTAATGGCGCCATGGTTACTGAGTAGGCGAGATCAACATCACCCACCTCTACATCCCATAGTGCGCTGCCAGTTACTCTATCGATTGCAACAAGACGCGCATCTAGCGTGCCCATGAATACCTTGTCATCTAACACAGCAACACCGCGATTATTTGCCCCGCAACAAATCAAGGCATTTTCAGCAGGAACGTGGCGATACTTCCAGAAGACTCTACCGGTTATTGCATCGACCGCCATGACGGTGTTCGGACGTTCGGTGACATACATGATGCCGTCGACCACTATCGGATTCGATTGCCATGCACCGAAGACTTGGTTTTGCAGGGTCCACTGTAATTTAAGGTCGGATACATTCTCTGGCGTGATTTGATCTAGCTGACTATAACGCTGACTCTTATAACCGCCATTATAGGTAAGCCAATTCTCTGGTTCGTCTGCCGAATTTAGAATACGCTCGTAGGAAACTTGCGCGGATGCATTTGTCGCCGCAAAGCATATAAAGAGTGCAATGCTAACTGTTCTAATTTGGTTTGCTAATTTCATTCTAAACCTCGCAGGGTAAGCAAGTAGCCAATCACATCAGCCACTTCATCGCTGGACAGTGTCGTCGGTTGTTTACTGGGTTCGTCACTTATCTCATAGGAAACCAAGTCAACTTTCTTCAACGACCTAAGTCTCTCCTGTGAATCGACTACCTGAACGGTATAGGTATCCTCGTTGAGACGCCTGCCAACGATAGTCTCCTCAAATCGAGTAACGAGCCGAACTGGGCGATTAATCGGCAGCAGCGCAGTCGCGGGATCAAGCAGGTTTCTCTGTAGTGAGGCTGGAGTCCGAATAGAGCCAATGTTGCTCAAGTCAGGTGCAGTACGCGGCCCAACTCCTCTAACTCGGTGGCAGTCTGCACATTGCCCTTCACCTTCGAACAACGCTTGACCGCGAATTGGGTCGCCGATTTTTACCGCCTCCCCCTCTGGATCGAAGCCGGCGCGTATATACGCAACCACTCCATTCATCTCATCTGCGCGTAAACTAAAGGACGGCATACGGCCCTGTGCGGCACCTTCACTAATCACCTGCCGAAGATCAGTATCGGACTGCACGGTGCGGAACTGTCCAATACGGAGGTTAATGCCATCCACGAGGGCACCTTGTGGCCCATGGCACAGGGCGCACTGCTGCGTATAAACCTGAAGGCCCGCCTCAATCGCTTCACTTGTGTATTGGTGGTCGCCAACCTCTTGCGCGAGAACTTGCTGCACGGACATCGCGAGCAAACCTGAGCAGACTAGCGTGGAGAGCCTAACGATCCTCGAAATTTTAATTTTCATAGTAGCTTCATCAATATCTTTTTTAGAAGGCAGAGAGTAATCCGAAATGCACTAATCTGTATAGGCAAAGAACGCTAAGGCCGCTTCATAGAGACTATATACATCGACCTTAGAACTCACCGCGTAGGGCGTATGAATCGAAAGCAGAGGAACACCAAAATCGATCACTTCGATGTTCTGTGCGGAAAACTCTCCACCGATAGTTCCACCGCCGCCAACTCCGACTTTATAAGTCACTGTCTGCCATGGCACATCGTTGCTATCTAGTAGCTGTCGAGTCCACGCAATAAACTCGCTATTAGCGGTATTACCCTGCCCATACAGTTTGAGGTTCACACCATAGCCAAGCTTGGGCGCATTGCCAGGCTCCCAAGCACCGGGATTCATTGGATTAATACCTGGGTTTACGTCTATGGATATAAATTTGGTCTGACGCAGCGCACTTCGAAATAAGGGTTCTCTATAATCTTCTTCCAATTGCGCATACAAGAGCCTAGAAAGCAGGTCAGCAAAATAATCGGAGTGTGCGCCAGTATTATTTCTATTGCCAACTTCCTCGTTATCAACCAAGAAGGCCATAGTAGTCTTCTGCGGATGGTCTATCTCGGCCACCGCACGCATCGCTGCATAAGAAGCAAGCCGGTCATCCTGCCCGTAGGCGGCGATTAGTCCTCTGTCGAACCCCATGTCCCGTGGTGCACCTGCAGGAACTAAGGAGAGCTCGGCCGAGACCAGATCAGCTCGAGTAACGCCGTACTCCTCACTTAGATAGGCTAGAACTTGATCTGCTACATCGCCGCCGTCTTCAGCTGGAATGTGCCCTATGACTGGGTCGAGATCTTCTGGGGTAATGAAATCGGCTAGAGTCTTGGAGTTTCTGCTGCGATCAACATGCGGGGACAACTCAGGAATCATAAATATAGGATCGTCGGCATCCAGGCCTACCGATATCTGAACAGTGGTACCATCTTTCTTATCGATGCGGCCCATAAGAGCTAGCGGCAAGTTGGTCCATTGATGGAATTTGATGCCACCGTGATAATTAGTCTGGAACAGTGCAAATTCACTGGCCTCAAATAGCGGCCTACCCTTAAGCTCTAGACGCGGTGAGTCAATATGCGAACCGATGATATGGAAACCTTCTTGAACCGCATCTTCACCAATCACTAAAAGACTTATAGTGCGGTCTCGATTGACTTCATAGATTTTTTTGCCCGGAACGATATCGGTAGAATCTGTTAATTCTTCGAAGCCATTCTGCTGCGCGAAGGCGATAGCCTGGGCAACGAAACTGAGCTCTGTACGCGCCAGATGAATGAACGCCTTGTAATCTTCGGCGAACGCAAAGACCGTATCGCGCTCGCTGTCTGACATGCCTATCCAGGAAGATTCACACTGCAAGGAGTCAACACAGTCATCTGTGGATTGCGCGCTTGAAGTTGCAATAGAGAAAGACACTGTTGTTAATAGTAGGCCTGCAACCCAGCCAAGCAAGCGGCCTGAATTCGATAAAGAGATTTTCATAGTCTTCCTCTAGATTTTTTGCTAGTTTGATGTCGATTTTACTCTGCAAACACCTTTGACTTAGGGAGAAGGGTAATCCTGCAAACAGCTCGCAAATGTCTCGCTGTCAATATTACCACCAGAAAGGACTAGCGCGGCAGAGCCACCACTAATATCCAATTTATTGTGCAGTAAGGCTGCTAAGGCGACTGCACCACCAGGTTCAACCACAAGCTTAAGGTAGCGAAACGCAAAACTAACCGCGTGAGCAACCTCATCCTCACTAACCACCAGAAAATCATCCACTGTTTTGCTATTGATCGCCCAAGTAATCTCGCCTGGTTGAGTAGCCATGAGTGCATCACAGCTAGTGCTGTGCTGTGGAACAATTTTGGTGCGCAAACCTGCAGCCTTCGAAATACTGTGATCGTCGTAGTTCGCCGGCTCTACACCGTAGACTCTTGTCTCACTATTCGTTTCTTTGATCGCCGTTGAAAGGCCAGCCAAGAGTCCGCCCCCTCCGCAGGGGCTCAGCACGGCATCGGGCACACAGTCTCTTGCCGCTAACTGCTGCATTATCTCGAGGCCACAAGTGCCCTGACCTGCAATCACATCGACATCATCAAATGCAGGCACAAGAGTCGCACCACTGGACGCCGCAATTTCTGCAGCGATATCTTCGCGGGACTCAGTAGCGCGATCATACAGACGGATACTTGCTCCGAGTCGCTGCGTACCTTCTTTTTTGATCGATGGGGCATCCGACGGCATGACAATGGTCGCGTGCATTCCCAGTAACTTGGCTGCGTAGGCCATTCCCTGCGCGTGGTTTCCTGAGGAAAATGCAACGGCGCCCTTTGCCCGCTGGTCTTCACTCATTTGGCATAGTCGATTATAGGCACCACGGAACTTGAACGCGCCGATATGTTGCAGACATTCTGGCTTGATAAAGACTCTAGCGTTTAGTCTTTCATTAAGTACTGCGGATGTATGAATTGGCGTCTCGATTGCAATGCCTCGAAGTCGATCAGCTGCTTTTTTAATATCTTCGAGGTGAACTGTCATACTCTTTTCTTACCGAGCTTCTTACCCAAATCTTTATTCTTCTTGATTCGCCTCTTTTGCGAAATCTGCTGCTGTGTCAGGCCTTCCTCGCCCTTAACGAAAGGATTATCGCCACTGCGCAGCTCTATTCTCACTGGAGTACCCTCCAGCTTAAGCACCTTTCGAAAAGTTTTCTCCAGATAACGACTGTAGTTTCCCGGAAGTTTGTCCGTTTGCTTACCATGTATAACAATTATTGGCGGGTTCTGTCCGCCGGCGTGCGCGTAGCGCAGCTTGATGCGTCGGCCATTCACCATAGGTGGCGCGTGATCGGTAACTGCATCTTGAAGTAGTTCAGTGAGTCGATGGGTGGTCAGAGTCTTTGTCGCCGATTCGTATGCAGTGTGTATGGACTTATAGAGATCACCCACACCGGTGCCATAGAGCGCCGAGATGAAATGAATCTTTGCGAAATCTACAAAGACAAAACGGCGCCGAATATCATCTTTAACCTGATCTTTGTCTTCAGAGTGCATGCCATCCCATTTGTTGATGGCGATGACAAGTGCACGCCCCGTCTCGACAACATAGCCAAGCAGATGTAAATCCTGCTCTACAATTCCTGTGCGAGCATCGATGATCAACACCACTACATGCGCGTCTTGAATCGCTTGTAACGACTTAACCACCGAAAACTTTTCAACTGTTTGTTTAGTCTGGCCTCTCTTCTTTATCCCCGCTGTATCGATAAGCGTATAGCGCCTTCCGCGCCTCTCGTAGGGTATATAAATACTATCTCTAGTGGTGCCGGGTTCATCGAACACGACCACTCTCTCTTCACCTAGCATTCTATTGACCAGCGTCGACTTACCGACATTTGGTCTGCCGGCAATCGCAATCTTTATACCTGTTGCTTCAACATCCTGAGAAGGTGCTTCGTCTTCACCCGCGTCGATGGCCGCCTGCTCGAAGTCGGCTAACACTTTAACCAGCATGCTCTTCACGCCACGACCCTGAGTCGCAGTGATAGGGAAGATTTCCGACAGTCCTAGGCTATAAAAATCTACTAACGCCGCATCGGGATCACGACCATCGATTTTGTTTACGACTAGATAGGTATTCTTGCTGCGCTTACGCAAATGATCGAGGATGCGATTGTCATCAGGCAGGAGGCCATCTTTAGCATCTACCATAAACAGACAGATATTGGCTTCTTCGATAGCTTGAAGTGATTGCGAGGCCATCTCCAAATCGATGCCCTCTTCATCGCCACTAATACCACCAGTATCGATAGCAATGAATGAATGACCTTCTATCTCTCCGTCGCCATATTTCCTATCTCGAGTTAGACCGGGAATATTCGCGACCAGCGCTTCGCGCGATCGCGTGAGCCGATTGAAGAGAGTGGATTTTCCTACGTTGGGACGGCCAACGAGGGCTATGACTGGCCTCATGGTAGTAACCTAGATAAGTGTGCAAACGGTTTGCTGCGAATGCTATTGCAGTTGATAAGCAGTCAGTCGACCGCTATTGCCAAAAACATAAAGACGGCCATTGTTAGCTAAAAGATTAGCCCTGACCCCATCACTGTCAGCCTGAATTCGGCCTACTATGCGCCCATCAATCTGCGATAGTAAGTGAACATAACCTTCATAGTCAGCTACTGCGATATAGTTACCGACTGCGGTTGGTGCTGTTATCTCTCTATTGATAAGATCAGAGTTATCCCAGACGATATCTTCGCTATTGTCTCTAATCGCGAATATCTGACTTTTATCATCGCAGTAGTAGATGTTGCCAAAACCCTGTTCCATGCCATGATAACTAGAAGCCTCCATGCCCCAGACGATTCGCCCGGACGTGACTTCGAACGCCATTAAGTTGCCCTGATAGCTTGCGGCTAGGATTCTCCCACCGTCTAACAATAAATCGCCATCCACATCGATGACGCGGTCGATATCGTACTCGCCTTCAGGGACAGCTACCCGTTCCTCCCAAAGATAGACTCCATCTTCCGCCGAAACTGCGACGAGCGTGCCATTGCTAAACCCAGCAATCACAGCATCTGTAGTAATCACGGGCTTACTACTGCCACGCAATGTAAGTGCTGGCTGGGTAGTCTCGTAAATCCAACGCTGCTCACCGTCTTCAGTATTGAGTGCTACCAGCTTGTCGTCTACAGTCTGTGCCACAACAATATCGCCATTGGTTTGTGGCGCAGACAAAACTTCACTGGAGACTCCATGCTGCCATTTAACAGTTCCATCAGCTTGATCGAGGACAACCAGTTCAGCGCTCTCTGTCGCAACCATAACCATGCCGTCGCCAGATCCAACTCCACCAGTGATCACTCCTTCAATTCGAGTGCTCCATAGCGTGTTTCCTGTGCTCATTTCTATTGCGACTACAGTACCATTCACACTAGCGGCATAGATTACGCCGCTGTCTATGGAGGGGGTTATCTCAGTGTAATTTTTGCCCTGTCCATTCCCAACGTTAACGCTCCACTGACGAGTCAATGTTGCCTCAACAGGAATATTGACTAAAGGTGTAGGAGGATTAACTTCATCATCGGAAAACCAATTCAATGGATTTAGGCTGGGAGCGCTAAACCCTGCACAGGCCGTTAGCACTGAAGCCAATGCAAGCAGCACTAGCAGGCGAACCCCAGAGGTTACGCAATTCTGTATTGATCCGGTGCTCGAAGGATTCATTTTGAAACTCATCTGGCTATCTATTAAATAGCGGTAAGGGCTAGCTTTCGTTGGACAATTCGTCCAGCTTCATACGCAGACCATCACTACTCGATCCTGCCTGCTGGGCGGCAGTGTATGCATCACGCGCGTCGACTTCCCGACCCATCGCTATGTAGATATCACCTCGCAATTCCGCATAGCCAGCTTCAAAAGTTTTTGGGTCTAGATTATTCACTAGAGCAAGTGCACGTTCCGCGTCGCCCTTCGCCAAGATAATGCGACCAAGTCGCAAGTTAGCGGTCAGTATCAGACCTTCATCGGCCTCGTTTAGTAGCCCGCCCTGTTCGTTATCTAGAATCCACTGCAGAGAGCTTTCTGCGGAATCTAGGTCATCGTTGCGAACAGATTGTTGCGCCGCGAATAGAGAGCCCAATTTAGCGTAAGTGGAACTGCTATGCTCGTTTCGCAGCTGCTCACCTAACTCGACTATTCGTTGCGAATCTCGCGGTATAAGTAGCGTTCCCGGCTGCCCGGCGTCACTTATCGCTAACGATAGAATCTCCTCGTACATATCGGAGGCGCTGTCCATGCTAGCGTTTTGAGAATTAGTCCAAAGCAACCACGATGTGAAGGCCGCGAAAGCTACAACAACGAGGATGATTAGCTGCTTGCCGTTTTCTGCCCACCACTGCTTGAGTGATTCTACTGTTTCTTCTTCTGCCGCGTTAATCGCCACGACTTACTCCTTAGTTCATTTAATTGTTCGAACAGATTCGACCTACTCGGATTATCAGACCACCACATTCGGCAAACTATCCCTGACCAACCGCTAATACTACCTGTTTAAGGCACGGGTGACACGAATCAATACTGCTATCACTCTGAAATACTAAGAAATTCAGCAAGTTTATCGCTGCAATTGGCTATCTCGACGCTAACCGAGTCACCGGAATCATTTAGTTGGCGGATTTTGACGGTTTCGAGAGGTTGTTCCGACTCTGTATCCAACACTATCGCCAGCCGCGCGCCACTGTTGAACGCCCGCTTCATCTGATTGCTGTATTTTCCCCCACCGCAGTGCGAGATAAGACCAATTTCAGGAAATCGCTGTCGCAGCTGTTTGGCAAGTAGCGCAGCCGGTCCTGCCAGATGACCACCGACAACCACCATATACACGTCGATAACCTTCGCGTTCGCTTCGGGGACTTTGCCAAGCGAATCGAGCATTAGAACAAGTCTTTCGACTCCCATTGCAAAGCCTGCCGCAACAGTTGCTTTGCCGCCGAGCTGCTCAACAAGGCCATCGTAGCGACCTCCGCCGCACACTGTGCCCTGCGCACCCAAAGAATCGGTAGTCCACTCGAACACACAATTATTGTAGTAGTCCAAACCTCTGACCAGGCGAGGACTCTCGATGAACTCAATTCCAACCTGGCTAAGCAGGCTCTTTAACTCGCTATAGTGGGCAATACTCTCGTCGCTGACGTAATCCACCAAAGCAGGCGCGCCTTTCAAAATCTCCTGAACAGCTGGGTTCTTGCTATCCAGCACCCGCATCGGATTGCTGTGCGTGCGATTGCGCGCATCGTCATCGAGCTCCTGCGCATGAAAAGACAAGAATGCTTCTAAGGCAGCGGCATAGCGTTTTCTATCTTCAGCCGTGCCGATATTGTTAATCTCTAGAGTCAGATATTCCTCAAGGCCCAAGTCTTGCCAGAGCGAAGCCGAAAGCTGAATCACCTCGGCGTCGATATCCGGACCCGCCATACCAAAGGCCTCGACACCAAACTGTTGAAACTGTCTATAGCGGCCCTTCTGCGGTCTTTCATGGCGAAACATTGGCCCCTGGTACCAGAGTCGCTGTTGCTGATTGAAGAGCAATCCGTGCTGATCAGCAGCACGAACGCAACCCGCTGTGCCTTCAGGGCGCAAACTCAAGTTATCGCCATTGCGATCGTCGAAACTGTACATCTCCTTCTCGACGATGTCAGTGACCTCGCCGATTGAGCGTTTAAACAGTTGGGTTTGCTCGAGAATGGGGAAACGAATTTCCCGATAACCATAACGATGCACTACTGCCTGAAAACATTTCTCAACATATTGCCAGTTAGGAGTTTGGTCAGGAAGTATGTCATTCATACCTCGAATTGCTTGTAGTTTCGCCATAGGTTTGTGACTGATCGCTAGCTTGAGGCGATTAGGTCTTCTTCCATTTTCTGCTTATCGGCAACGCGCTGACGCACCATCGCCTCTAATTCATCCACAAGATTTTCATTATTTATCTTGTGATCGGGAACGCCTTCTTTGTAGACGAGGTTACTTGGACTCGCACCGGTCAACCCGATCTCAGCAACCTTCGCCTCGCCCGGACCGTTCACGATACAGCCAATGACTGCGACATCAATCGGAGTCGTAATGTCTTCTAATCGTGACTCTAATTCATTAACCACGGAGATCACGTCGAAGTTCTGCCGACTACAACTAGGGCAAGCTACTAAATTGACGCCCTTATGACGAAGGCCAAGGCTCTTAAGTATATCGAATCCAACTTTGACCTCTTCTACCGGATCAGCTGCCAGGGACACTCGAATCGTATCCCCAATCCCATCCATCAACATGGCTCCCAGACCGATAGCAGATTTAACTGTGCCGGAACGAAGGCCGCCTGCCTCGGTGATCCCCAAATGAAATGGCTGATCAATCTGTGTCGCTAGAGAGCGATAGGCCGCCAGGGTCATAAATATCTCGGAGGCTTTCAGGCTAATTTTAAAATTTTGAAAATCTAGCTTGTCGAGTATATCTATCTGCGTAAGCGCCGACTCAACCATCGCCTCGGAATTCGGCTCCTTGTATTTGCGCAACAAGTTTTTCCCAAGAGAGCCAGCATTTACGCCGATTCGAAGCGGTATATTCTTATCTTTGGCACTATCTACGACGGCGCGGATGCGCTCCTCGCTGCCTATATTACCGGGATTGATGCGCAGGCAATCAACCCCATTCTTTAGCACTTCCAAAGCAATGCGATAATCGAAATGTATGTCGGCGACAAGGGGCACTTCCACTTGCGAGCGAATCTTCTTGAAGGCCTCAGCCGCATCCATGCTCGGAACGGAGACGCGGACAATATCAACGCCCGCTCTTACCATGCTGTTGATCTGGCCTAATGTCGCCTCAACATCGCAGGTCTCGGTGTTGGTCATGGTCTGCACGGAAATTGGTGCATCCCCTCCCACAGGAACATTGCCGACCATAATCTGGCGAGTCTTGCGACGAGTAATTGGTGAGTTAGTCTTCATAGGTTACAAGCCTACAGTGAGGCGTGCTGAGTTGTCGATTCGAATATCAGCGGAGAGGTCAATTTCATCGCCATTAAGGCTCATACTAATAAAGGGAGCATCGCCGAGCAGGATATTGAATGGCGCACTCCCGGTGATTTCTAGAACATCGCCCGCTTCGCGAATATCGCGATAGATCTGCCGGGATTCGCTGTCATTCACTTCGATCCAACTCTCCCCAATAAAGCTGATTCGCAGCAAATCGCTCCCTATCGCTTCTATAGTGATCACGCGAGGCTGACTGCTCGCCTTGGCACCTGCTGCCTGCTCTACTCTCAACGCTTGTAAGGCGGAAGCTAAATCCTCCAAGCTAGGGCTCCCTTCGCTGCCGCTAGTCTCAGATATCACGGCACTGCTGGAATCCACATTTGAGTCCAAATCCACCTCGACCAACAGTTCAGAAGCAATTACAGACAACTCTTCCAACGATGGAGTAATTGTCGACTGATCTGTTGGCGCTGAGTTTTCCTCCGTCTCGACTTCTAGGGTAAGTTGCGGCGGTGTAGTTACTTGCGACTCATTCACCTGGGACAAGGCGGGCCTAATGTTCTGCGCACCTTCAACGCTAGCAGGCACATCAGATACTGATTCTTCTGAAAAATAACTATTCGCAAGCCACAACACCAAAAAACCGGTGACAAAAATAATTAAAAAAACAATTACTAAGGACTTATTACGGTCTTTTTCCTTGAGCGCTATTAACAGCCTTCTCTCTTGAGCGCTCTCGGCATTCTGTTGATGCGTAAACTCATCGTAGCGGGACATTAAGTCTTCGAAATCCAAGCCCAGCAATAGAGCGTAGCTCTTCAGGTACCCCTTCGCGAAAACAGCGCCAGGTAGCTTTTCATAGCTATTGGATTCCAATGCCTTAACATAGTGCATAGTGATATGTAGCTGATCGGCGACTTTTTTTTCATTCAGACCCAGACGCTGCCTCTCCTGCTGGAGGATATCGCCTGCTGTCAGGGCGTCACTCGATTGCTCAGTGGCCTCAAGCTCGTCGGCCGCTTTCAAAAAAGGCTCAGCTGGCATTACTCAGCCTTTGGAACGTCTGAAATTCAGGTGAAGTCGAATAAAGGGTAGTAAGAACCAAAGAAAAATTTTCGACAAGCTCCTCGTTCTGGAAGTAACCTTCAATTTGGATACCCGCCAATAGAGCTCGCAGTGTATGCGGTAATTGTAGAAACGCGATGGTAGTCAAATAATTTTGATAATATTGTCTAGCGAGTAGGTAGTCTTTCTGGTCAAAATAGATCAATGCTAATTCAAGCGGTGCTATAAAAAAATTCTCATTGAGTTGCAGAGCACGTTGAAACGCGACCTTTGCATCCTCCTGCCTACCCAATCGCAAAGCGCTTCTTCCCAGACCTTCGAAGACGAGTGATCGCCCTTCATAGTTAGTGTCATTCGCTACTCTTTCCAATTGCTCATAGGATTCGCGAAAGCGCTCCTGCGAGAACAGCATCGCCGCGTAATTATTTCGTGCGCTGGAATTGTCCTGATCAAGGCTGATTGCTCTTCGATAATTGGTATCTGCTAAATCTAAATCACCCTCGCGTTGAAAGACCATCGCCAACACCATATAGGCATCAGATATTCGATCATCGATATCCAGAGCGTTATTCACATGACGCCGCGCACCTGGCATGTCGCCATTGTCGAAATATGCTAACGCAAGCTGGATATAGTCGCTAGCAGCCCGCGATTCGGAAGCATCGGCCATGAAGCCCCCAGTTGTGGTGGTCACGCAGTTTGACAGCATGCTTGATACCAGCAGTATGGCGAGCACTGAGGCTAGCTTTTTGCTGAGTAGTTTTCCAAATTCAAATTCGAGAAATAACATGATTTGTAACCAGTATCTAGTTTCGCAGGACCATCTAGTTTATTCAGAGCTTTATAGTCTATCGGCAGTTACCGCTAGATTATCAGTGCTACCGAAAACTTTGGAGCCATCTTTTTTAGCTAATTCGCTCTGGGCGTGGCGACGCTTATGCCTCTCGCTACGACGGGTCTGATCCTCCACATCACCTACTAGCTGGCCGCAGGCCGCCCCAATATCATCCCCGCGTGTAGTACGCACAGTCACCGTGTATCCAGCTTTTTGCAATATCTGCCTAAAATTAGTAACCGAAGATGAGCTAGGACGGCGGTAATCGCTGAGCGAGAATGGGTTGAAAGGTATTATATTTATCTTGCAGGGAAGTTGTTCCAACAGTACCGCGAGTTCGCGAGCATGCTGACGATGATCGTTCACACCCGCTATCATCGTATACTCGATTACCGGAACGCGCTTATCCGACAGGCTATCCATATAGCCCTGCACAGACCGAAGCACTTCCTTGATCGGATACTTGTTGTTGATCGGCATAATCTGACTGCGCAGCTCATCATTGGGCGCATGCAAGGAGATGGCCAGCGATGCGTCGGTGTAGTCCTTCAATCTATCAATCGCCGGGACAACACCCGATGTGCTAATTGTCACTTTGCGCTTCGATAAGCCGTAGGCGCAATCTTCCATCATGATGCTTAGCGCGTCCATGACGTTATCGAAGTTCAGCAATGGCTCGCCCATCCCCATCATCACCACGTTGCTGACTCGCTGTTCCGCTTTGCCCTCGAAAACACTTAGATGGTAGTTTGCCCACCACAGCTGACCGGCAATTTCCGCCACTGTCAGATTACTATTGAAGCCTTGCTTGCCCGTCGCGCAGAATGAACAATCCAATGAACAACCTGCCTGAGAAGAGATACAGAGAGTGCCGCGCCCCGCCTCGGGAATAAAAACCATTTCGACATGACTGCCGCTGGCGACTTCCACAATCCACTTGCGGGTGCCGTCTTCAGACTTGAAGTCTTCCAGAATTTTAGGGAGAGAGATTTCTGTAGTTTGTTTGAGCTTCTCGCGAAGGTCCTTGCTGATATCGGTCATAACATCGATATCGAGCACTCCGCGCTGGTGAATCCATTTCAGAATTTGCTCAGCGCGAAAGGGCTTCTCGCCCATGTCGACGAACAACGCCCGCAGCTTTGCCCTACTTAGGCCAGCCAAATTGGGCTTGTGTATCGCCGTCATGCTCAACTTCTCCATTCAGGAGCTATGCTTTAGGATTAGACTTAGTTATCGCCGAAGAAATAACCGATTTCACGCTCAGCCGATGTTGCTGAATCGGACCCGTGAACAGCGTTGGCATCGATAGATTTCGCGAAATCGGCACGAATCGTACCTGCCTCTGCATCTGCAGGGTTCGTAGCACCCATCAGGTCGCGGTTCATCAAAACGGCGCCCTCACCTTCCAGAACCGTTACCATAACCGGCCCAGACGTCATAAATTCGATAAGGTCTATATAGAAGCCTCTTTCCTTGTGTTCGGCATAGAAGCCGCCTGCAGATTCGTCGTCTAATTGCAGCATCTTTGCAGCGACAATCTTCAACCCAGCTTGCTCGAAGCGGGTATAAATTTCTCCGATAACGTTCTTCGCTATGGCATCAGGCTTGATAATGGATAAAGTACGTTCGATCGACATCTTAACTCCAAATGTAGGGTGAATTCTTGAGAGCGCGCATTATACGCGGTATATCTGGGATTAATACGCTTTTAATGAATAAAACCGCTATTTTTCAGGGGCTTAATCAGCCGCTTCTCAATCTAGGCAGCCTGTAATGCCTCCAGAGTTTTCCCGCGAGCGCGCCTAGGATCAACGTCGAACTCATCCAGGGCTAGCATCGACTTGCTCAGGTAGGCGAAACAGACTTATTGGGGGGATCGATGTCGGGAATTGACTGCTGCCGTCTAAGGCTGGGACGCAGTCGCTCGAGTCAGATGTTTAAGCTCTCTCACATCCAGACTCGCTGGGTTTAGTGAGCTGCCCGTTTAACTTGATTTAAGGCGACACCTTCTTTGTAGGCATTCCACTGCGGGGATGATTCTCTTAGCGTGCCTAGGGCTTCGCGTATCTTTCCTATCGAGTAATCAACTTCTTCAACCGTAGTGAAACGACCAATAGAAATCCTAAGTGAACTATGTGCCAATTCGTCATTTAGTCCAATGGCACGCAGCACATAGGACGGCTCGAGGCTCGCAGAAGTACAGGCAGATCCCGAAGAGACTGCCAAGTCTCGTAACGCCATCATCAGCGATTCACCATCAACGAATTTGAAACTAATATTTAGGTTATGAGCAACACGATGCTCGGTATCCCCGTTAACGAACACTTCTTCCATGTCATCGAAGCAATTCAGCAGACGAGCACGTAGCGCCAATAGTCGTGTATTTTCATCAACCATCTCTTCTTTCGCGAGACGGTAAGCTTCGCCCATTCCTACAATCTGATGTGTAGCCAAGGTGCCAGAACGCATGCCTTGCTCATGACCACCGCCGTGGATCTGCGGCTCGATACGAACGCGCGGCTTGCGGCAAACATACAAGGCGCCAATGCCTTTGGGACCATACACCTTATGCGCCGTTAGAGACATTAAGTCTACCTGCATCGCCTCCATATCTAAGTGGATTTTTCCTGTGCTCTGCGCCGCATCTACATGAAAAACAATTTCGTTCTTGCGAGTTATTTTGCCAATAGCTGCGATGTCGTTAATCACCCCAATCTCATTGTTTACATGCATTAGTGAAACAAGTGTAGTGTCAGGGCGGATCGCTGCTGCGACCGCTTCCGGTGTTATTATTCCTGCCTCGGTAGGATCTAAGTAAGTCACTTCGAAGCCTTCTCGCTCCAACTGACCGCAGCTATCTAGCACCGCCTTATGTTCGATTTTGGAGGTGACTATGTGCTTGCCCTTCTTTACATTGAAATGCGCAGCACCCTTGATAGCCAAATTATCGGCCTCAGTTGCACCCGAGGTCCAGACGATCTCGCGGGGATCACAGTTTATCAGGTCAGCTACCTGACGACGTGCAATTTCCACAGCCTCTTCCGCTTTCCAGCCAAACATATGTGAGCGCGAAGCCGGATTGCCAAAATTTGTCTCTAGAGTTAGGCACTGCGCCATTTTTGCTGCAACTCGCGGGTCTACCGGAGTAGTTGCTGAATAATCTAGATAAATTGGAAATTGCATTAACTGCTCCACTACTACCGGTTTATAAGCTTGAGGCCAAAATCCGGTTGTCTTCAACATTCTCGCTAACAATTTGGTGTTTCCGATCCTGCTTCTGAGAAATTCGTTTTACCTCATTCTTCGCTACCAGATCCGCAAGGCTGATGCCCTCTAGAAAGGTATGAATCTGTTCACTGAGATCTTCCCAAAGATAATGCGTAAGACAGGTTTCGCCACCTTGGCAATCACCTGCTCCCTTGCACTTCGTCGAATCGAGGGACTCATTCACGGCATCTACGATCTGAGCGATGAAGATCGACTCGGAACCCCCTTGCAGCTCATAGCCTCCACCTGGTCCACGCACACTACTCACTAAGGAGCCGCGGCGTAACTTAGCAAACAACTGTTCTAGATAAGATAGAGAAATTGCCTGGCGCTGAGATATATCAGCAAGACTAACTGGCCCCTGATCCTTATGCAGAGCCAAGTCCAGCATTGCCGTTACC
Source organism: uncultured Gammaproteobacteria bacterium (assembly GCA_913058275.1). GTDB lineage: Bacteria > Pseudomonadota > Gammaproteobacteria > Pseudomonadales > Pseudohongiellaceae > UBA9145. The sequence continues at coordinate 16,158 of CAJXQP010000007.1, forward strand.
GCGTACCTACCCTTTGTTGTCAAGCGCATGGGAAGCCCTTTAGATGCCCAATAAATACTAAGAAGTATCGAATACCTAAGTAAATTAGTCAACTATTATGGACAGGCTTCTGATCTCGCCTAATAGCCAGCGCTAGTACTCCATCCACCTATAACTAGCAGGATCAATGCTACCCCGACGCTCGCCAATTAGCGGTGCATAAGGTACTAGGTAGAGGGAATACTAGGCTCGTTCGTAGACGATCGTGGACGGTGCCTTGCCGAAATCGCTGTCCAAATGATGACCGAAAGACCTCGCAAGCATGGCAATTATGGCTAGATGATGAATGCTGTGGGCGATAAGCCCCATTAATTCTCGTTCTAGTGTGCTATTGATTTCAACAGCGGGACTGGAGGACAGTGCGGATTCCTTAACGCCGATGAGCTCGCTGCAAAATGGCAATGAGTGTAGCCGCTCAATTCGCCGAGCAACAGACCCCAGCGCGAACATTGCCGCCTCCGCCTCCGCCTCCACGTTCTGCTCAATCTCTGGGTCGCGCTTACGCGCATCGTAATCCATTGAAGCGCCTGCAAGTCCCGCAAAGAAGCAATGAAATCTGTCGAGGATATGTCGAACATGCGCACCAATAGAAGAACTTCCTTTGGAGTCATCGGTGAAATTCTCTTGGGATATGATGCTTAGAATTTGATCGCATTGTGCGATGCAGTTAGTGCATCCGCCGATCAAGAGCGACTTAGAACCTTCATCTTCGAGCCCTGCGACTCGCTGTTCTATTTCGGTGTACGCCATTAGTTCACTGTGACCACTTATTGAGAAGCCGCTGACCCATACATCTAAACAAACAGGCAGTCTCGAGCAGCTTTGCGAATATAGCATAGCAGTCAATTAGCTACTATGGAGTCGACGGATATGCCGACCTGCGCGAATCCTTTGATCACAACCCTTAAGACCATGTTGCGTGCATATTTATTGCATTACCGTGATCTCTTTATCGGTATTCCTATAGAATAACACCGCCTGCTTCGAATAAACTGAGTAGCCCTTGCCGATATTTTGACAGAGATCATAGCAATCAATAATGAAAGTCGATTTACACTGCCATAGCCACTTCTCAGACGGTACGCAATCACCCTCTTTTCTATTACAACGTGCAGCCGAAAATAAGCTTACCCATCTCGCGCTTACCGATCACGACTGTATCGATGGATTAGAATTTTTGCGGCGTGATGCGGGCGACATAACCATCATCAATGGCGTAGAACTCTCCTGCCTATGGGGCACCATGGAGATTCACATCGTCGGCTTGTTCATCGACCCCACGAGTCATCACATAGAAAAGCTGTTAGCTGCACAGCAGGCCCAGCGAGAGAATCGTGCGCAAGCCATCGATAGAAATTTACAGAAAATTGGCATACATGGGCTCATGTCTTATTTGCAATCGCTGCCCTGCACCGCCTATACCCGCAGCCACATTGCAGACTTTCTTGTGCAAGAAAAAGTCTGTAAGAATAAGCAGAAGGCTTTTAAGACGCATCTTGGCAAGCGCGGTAGAGTCTATGCCGCGGCAAACTGTTGCACACTGAACGAGGGAGTAGCTGCGATTCTTGATGCCTCGGGCATAGCCGTAGTTGCTCACCCAGGTCGTTATTCGCTAAGCAAGACCAAGCTAAGCTCACTACTCGACGATTTCAAAGCATGTGGTGGAGAAGCTATCGAGGGAAGCTATTCGAATATAGACCCCACGACGAAAGCCTACTTGAGCAAGCTGGCCGAAGAGAAATCATTATACTTATCAGCAGGCTCTGACTTCCATGACCCCGCAGCTACTTGGACGGACATCGGAAGGTTTCCTGCCCTTGATCAGCAGGCAATAAAAAATGCCATTTGGTTGCACCCCAAATGGCATTCTTAATTGTCTCAACTTTTGCGAGCGAATAAACGGCAGTAATTTAATCGCCTATCCAGCTACTCGTTAACTGGCCTGAATTATTTTTGTCTTCGCGTAATCTTTGCCACCACATCACGAAAAAAATCCATCAAAGTTTCGTGCTTGAAATCGGTGAATTCGCCAGCGTCCATAAATACACCGTGCTCTTCGCAGGCCTCATACTCTAAGTGTGTTTGCTTAGGGTCATTTAGTTTAACCATTGTCTTGCCGCAGCGAGGGCAATCAATATCTCGCACGGTATTGTAGGTCTTACCTACATCTCGATCACCACTGTCGGCAAAGTCCGCCATCCAGTCACCCTTCAACTGCTCTGCTTCGCCGTTGTCGAACCACAGACCCTTGCAGCTATCGCATTTATCTATCACTACTTTGCCATGCAGCGTCTCAATCTTGAGCTCTTGCATCTCGGAATTGCATTTCGGACAGTCCATCTGGTTCTCCTCAGATACAGCTTCTTATTTTTAGGGCAACTCTTCTTCAGGACCTAGCTCACCAGGTCATTTGGTGCGCAGCAAACAACACCTTTGGTCAGAGCCCATATTATAAGGAATTTTCAGCTCAGAGAAAGCCAAAAGTCTCTTTTGCTCGGAATCTGCGAGGCATATCGAGTATTAAGTCAGCGTTCACATTGGGGGCAGTACTATTTGAGAACTTTCGAAACAGTTAGCTTCACAAGAGCAGCACACAAGAACCGAAACAGGAGATAAACCATGGGACATGCTCGAATTCTAGCCCTCTCGTTATTGCTGAGCTTTTCTCCTGCAGTATTCGCGTTAGAAGGCTCCGCAAACGTGAGTAGTGCCTGTGCAACCCTTGAGTTTATGGGCAAAATGCTGGCGCTGAATACCATGCTACCAGCTGATTACGACGATGTCGGGGAGATGAGCGTCATGGGTGACGCACTCGCTGAGCTGAATCAGCTGGCCTGCCAACCGGTAATCTTAACGGGCTACCGCCGCGGTAATAGCTACTATGCGAATGGTTCGTTAATCTCCAATGACCTCTACCACCAAGCATGGTATTTCCCAAATGGGCAGCTGTTTATGGCGGAACCGGGTCTGGATACAACTATTTACTACCCGAACGGTCGGATAATGGCCTATCACTGGATGCATGGTGATCAAGCGCTTTTTTGGCCGAATGGTAGCCTAGCGACAAATTACTTCCGTGCCTTCGATGAGACTTGGTACTACCCCGATGGCAATATCATTACCTATGAAGCCGGCTATGCCGGAGGACGTTGGTTCTATCCTTTCCAGCGCCTGGATGGCGGTATTGGCCAAGAGGTAATATCCAGCAATTGGGGAGTCGAAGACGAAGATTTCACGTTCTTAAATTTCACGGTGAGCGGGAGTCTATTCACAGCACGCGAGAGAATTCGCAGAAAGCTGATATTCGACGACATCGATTTATTGGATGTTTCAGGTGTACTCTTGCTAATCACGCGCCTGTACCAGGCTTCTGATTCAGCGAAACAGTTTGCACCGGCGGATGTGAATATCACCGGCGCTCCATTCTAGGTCAAAGGGTTAACTCAGGAAGGCAAAGACTAGTAACTATAGTGATCAGATCGTTCTCTCAAAGTCGCGACTGAAATGTCATCTGATTGGCATTCCTGTAAATCGGCTTTATTGAAGACATGAATCTTATCAGTGCGGCGCTGGTCTTCGCCCTGCTCACCAAGCCCGGTAAGAATTACTGATACGCGCTCGTCCTGGGGTAGCTCACGTAACGTGGACCCGTAGTCACACATCGCTTGATAAAGTTTGTCCTCAAACACCACAAGGTCCTGCTGCCACTGCTGGGCATAAGCTTGCTCAGCCAGCTCACTACGTAGCCTAAGTTCCGCGGCCTTAGCAACAGCTTGTTCGCGGAGAGGCTCTATCTGAGCCATAACCGTATCAAGCTTGAGGCGCACCTCTTCCTCGATGTTCGAGTCTGCTACTGCCTGAGTGGTCGAATCTCTGATCTGCGCCTCAAGCTCCCGCAGGCCCTGCATTTTTTCGCCCATTTCTATGCGCAGCCCTTCAATGTCCGCCCGCAATTCTTCATAGTCATCATCATCGACAGAACCGAGCGAACGCAAAGAGCGTGCTGACTCGGTCGCCTGTTGAATGGCATTGTTTACAGCGAGCGAGTAGTCGACATTTGCGACCTTCTCCATCATCTCGTTGTAGAAGCTAATTGACTCCACAGGTTGGCTCCTCAGCGCCATCACAGGAGATGCCTGTGTCGATGAAGCCGATACAGACAGGGATTGAGCTCGAGACTGAGATTGCGCGAGAGTTTCAAATGGATTACCGCGCACTTGCAGTGTTTGCATTGCAGAATTCAAGGACGCGAGACTCAATCGATTTCGGCTATTGGCTAACGGTGTTCTCACTTCCAGAACGACACCCTGGCCAATTAGATAAGTGCTCGCTATACCTCCAAGACTTAACCCAAACAAGCCCTTTGACTCCTCGAAATCCAGAGCATCTTCCAACACACCAGAAAATATATCAATATTCCTTTGCAAGCCTTCTAAGCGAGAACCTTGAGCAGTCGCCGACACCGCGCTGACTGACGCTATAGCACATACTAAGAGTAGTCTTATAACTTTTTGCATAGCCTTGCCCTCTATTGAATGTCGCTCTGGTAGCCCACATAATTTACCAACTGTTGCAAAGACCTAATGGTTTCATAGTCGCTGTCTACCAATTGCTCATAGCCCGTACGCATATCTTGCAAGTCCAAGAGCCGCTGCTGCTCGAAATAGGCATACATCTGATCGAAGCTATCTACTGTCGATTGCTGAGTCTGTTCCATGACCGCCTGCAACAATTGCACATTATTACTATCCTGCCTGCTCTCTACTCTTGATGCGAGCTGCTGCATTTCCAAACGCTGCAATTGCTCAAACTCGGCCAGCTGCGCATTTAGATTCGTGTTTGAGACGGAAGGCCCGGCGAAGGAAATAGAGAAGCCAGAATCATTGCTAACCACACTCACGTTGAATAGAAGCACACACAACATGGCAAACGATGCAGCCGTTGGCAGCCACTGCCAACTCAACCAGAATCGCGAAACCGGGCGATCGATACGGTGCTCCTGCCGGAACAACTCCAGATGCCGATCCCAATGCGGAACTCTCTGTTCCTGCCACTGCTGCAGATCTTGCTGAACAAGCAACACTGACTCGAGCTCGGCGTTACAATGCGCACAATCGGTTAGATGCCGATCCAACTCTTTGCGGGCGATTGCCGACAAGTCTTCAGAAAAATATTCTTGCAGTAAATAGTGTGTCTTAGGACAGGACATTTTGTTCCTCCGATACTACTTTCAATTTCTTCAGCGCACTGTAGAAACGTGTCTTGGCTGTATTTGCCGAAATATCTTGAAGCCCAGCGATCTCATCAAAAGTTAAAGATTGAAAAATCTTTAACTCCACAATCGATCGCTGATCTGAGCTTAACTCGCTTAACATTTTGAGAACGCGAGCGTTCTGCTCGGTGTTGCCTAATCTATTTTCTGGTTCTAAATCCGTCTTCCCGGGAAATTTTTCGAATTCGTCTCCCTCATCTTCTGTGGAGAATCTAGGCGGCGACGTCATCAATCGTTTACGACGATTCATATCTACCGCTTTGTTGTGCGCTATACGAAAGATCCAGCTACTGAACTTCGCATCGCCCCTGAATCGGTGCAGATTTCTGTAGACACCCAGAAAAACTTCCTGCATCAGGTCCATCGCATCACTCGAATTTCCCGTTAGACGTAAACCATGGTTGTAGATCTTCGATTCATAGCGCTTGACCAATTTTTCCCATGCATAGGCCGACCCTTTAAGAGCCGCTGCTATTAGCGCTTGGTCTTCATCTGTAAGACTCATGAAATCCCCATCGATCGCTACACCGCAAATTCTCGCATCGAAAACAGGATACTGGTTTTAGAGAGTAAGTCGCAAGCTATGGAAGAATAGTTTGCGCGGGGCTGAAATTACTTACCGGGGTAGGCATGCAGGGAATCGTCAACCAAAACGCTCCATGCCTTGTTGAAGGGATGAACTTTGTCGGTGCTGCCACTCGCGTTGGTCATTGGATAACCCTTGTTGGCCCATTCGAACAATGAGTGTTCTAAGTTGAGCACCTTGGTGAAGCCACGTGCCTGAAGGTCGGCAGCAACAGAGGCCGATCGATAGCCTACGGAGCAGTAGACGATGATCTCAGTGCTTTTGCTGAGCCCTCTTTGCGCGATCAATTCGGATATAGCATCGGCACTCTCCAAGTTAAGCGCATCGTTGAGGTGGCTGACTCGAAACTCATCGCCTTCACGCACATCGATGATAACCGGCAAAGCACGCTCTGATAACTCATACCGCGTTAGCAGCGCCTGAGTTGAAACTGCTTGCACGGCCGGGAATTCACGTTCAATTTTTTCGTCCACAGACTCCCAACTGACTCCGAATAAGCCAAAGAAGAATGAAGAGACTGAGGCTGCCGCAATAAGCTTGAACATGAACTAATTCCGCTAGAGTGACGCTGCCGTTTATAGGTGATCCTACCCGTTAGGACCGGCAGCAGAGGGTGTTTCATACAGTAGCGCAAAATGAGACTAATGAGCAGTGCAAGAATACGCAGGCAGCAAGCTTGTCTGACCCAGACTCTCCCAGGGAGGTAGCGCCTTGTGAGCGAATTTTAAGGAGCCCCTGAGTAAGTCTATGACCACTCTGGCATTCAGTCGAACCCGCTATCAAGGCGCGCTTTTGCAGGCATGTGCCGACATGTCAAAAAAGTGCAACGCACAGAGCGGGTTCGACTGAATGCCCCTCTGGGTGGGGCCTGGCGCGCACCGCTGCAGCGTTTTCGTGCTTGCCAAAGGCTAAGGCCATTGCCTGCGCACGACGCCTCGCAGCAGCACGCGCCAGACTCCCGCAGAGTGACCATAGACTTACTCAGGGGCTCATACTAGAGAAACTGGCTGCTTGTTCTGCGTCTGAGTTGGCCTCGAATAGAGACCCTTAGCCGGCGACGCGCTGCTCGCTGAGCAACTGGCTAGCCGCGCCCATCAAGGCGTTGAGTGAAGAGGCTATGATGTCCTTGCTAATCGCAACCCCGCTGTAACGCCGACCATCACACTTCAATTGAATGTAAGTCACTGCCTCGGCATCGGCACCTTGGCCGAGTGCGTGCTCACCGTATTCCATGATTTCAAAATCAATCTTGATAGCTTTTTTCAGCCCGGTCACGAAGGCATTTAGTACGCCATCGCCTTCACCACTAATCGACAGTTCCTTGCCGAAGTAATCGATCTTGGCGTTGAACGTCTCGCGCCCTTCCGCTTTCTTGATACTAAAATCTTCAAGACTAATCACCTTGTCGCTATCCAAATAGTGCTGGTTGAACAGCTCCCAGATTTCATCTGGCTTTATCTCCTGCCCGCTTACCTCAGTAACCTGCTGCACCACGCGACTGAACTCTATCTGCAACCAACGCGGCAGTTCGAATCCAAACTTATTAGCAAGTACGTAGGCGATGCCTCCCTTCCCAGACTGGCTGTTCACGCGAATCACATCTTGATAAGTCCGACCCAAATCTCGCGGATCAATTGGCAGGTAGGCAATTTCCCAGGTCTCGCCTTCTTTATAGATATCTAGACATTTCTTAATCGCATCCTGATGCGATCCTGAAAAGGCGGTAAACACTAAGTCACCGGAATAAGGTTGGCGTGGGTGCACATCGATCTGTGTACACTCGCGCACAACGGAAACAATTTTGTCCATGTCATGCAGATCCAACCCCGGATCCACACCTTGGCTGTATAGATTCATCGCCATCACAACGATGTCCATGTTGCCGGTGCGCTCGCCGTTTCCAAGTAGAGTTCCCTCCACTCTCTGCGCGCCACCCATAACCGCCAACTCGGCAGCGGCAACAGCACAACCGCGATCATTATGCGTGTGCAGACTAACGACAATCGCATCTCTGTTTTGGATATTGCGGCAGAACCATTCGATCTGATCCGCATATACATTCGGTGTAGATACTTCAACCGTGGAAGGAAGGTTGAAGATAATTGGTCTCTCGATAGTCGGCTTCCATACACTGGAGACGGCATCACAAACCTCAACGGCAAAATCGATCTCGGTGCCGGTAAAGCTCTCTGGAGAATATTGGAAGGTCCATTGTGTTTCCGGAGCAAGCTGCGCACAGCGTTTAACTTCCTGCGCACCAGCCACGGCGATCTCTACGATACCTGCCTTGTCTGTCTTGAAGACTTTCTCTCGCTGCACTACGGAGGTGGAATTATAGACGTGTAGGATAGCCTTCTTTGCGCCTTTCAGAGACTCGAAAGTTCGCTGTATTAATGCGGGCCTCGCCTGAGTGAGAACTTGGATCGTTACATCATCAGGAACCTTACCCTCTTCGATAAGGCTACGAACAAAATCGAAGTCAGGCTGGGAGGCAGCAGGAAAACCCACTTCGATCTCCTTGAATCCCACGGAAACCAAGAGCTCGAACATCTTCTTCTTTTGCGCGACTGACATCGGCTCGATCAACGCCTGGTTTCCATCACGCAGATCAACGCTACACCATCTAGGTGCTTCGGTGATGACCTGATTCGGCCAGGTTCTATCCTTAATATCGACTGTCTGGAAAGGCTGGTACTTCGTATGATCGAACACGGTTATTCCTCACTTAATTTAACTGACTAACACCTGATTCGGTGTTTCTCTCTAACTCGGCTCACTTTGTCCTTTTGAGACTTGGGATCCCGGTGTTCAGTCTGTTTAACTAATCACCCTTAGTTCGAGGTGCCTAGGATAGGGAAAGAACCGCAGCATTTCTACTCCTAATTTCCCTAAAAATCATACTATATTGGTGTTTTATACTAAAAATATTAATAATTTTGTATATTAATACCAATATATGGAATATCATCAATTTTCTTCACTCAACATAGCAAAACGGTGCGCCAGCATGCGGATGGACAAGCTAGATAAGAGAATTTTACAGGAACTACAAAACAATGGAGCAATCACCAATCTGGAACTCTCTGAAAAGATCGGCCTCTCGCCATCGCCCTGTGCACGACGCGTAAAGCAGTTACAGGAGAGCGGGATAATCAAAGGGCAAGTCACCCTGCTCGACGCCTCGAAGTTGGAGCTTAAGCTCATCGCGCTTATTCAGATCAGCATGGACCGCCACACTCCCGACCGTTTCGAGGTCTTCGAGGAGAAGGTGCGCACCTTTCCCGAAGTCATAGAGTGTTTATTGATTACTGGCCAGTCGGCTGACTATCAACTAAAAGTGGTGATACCCGACATGGAGTACTACCAAGAACTCCTACTCAACAAGATCACGAAAATAGAAGGAGTCACAGACGTACACTCGAGTTTTATACTAAGAGAAGTACATAGCACTACCGAACTCCCACTCAACCATATTACGAGCTAATACCAGCTATTAAGATCGAACTTAAAGGAGATGCCCTCTTGCAAAAATCTATCGACTATTATTTTTCACTAGTCTCGCCATGGTCTTACTTAGGACATGAACGACTGGTAAAAATGGTGAAACAATATGACACTACAATCACTATATGGCCTGTGGATTTCTCTATCATCTTCCCCAGCACTGGCGGCATACCGCTTCCGAAAAGGTCTGAGCAGAGAAAGGCATATCGAATGCAGGAACTGCGTCGCTGGCGCGACCACGCGCAGGTAGATCTTAATCTTGAGCCCCTTCACTTTCCCGTGAGCGACAAACTAGCCGCAACCATGGTCGTCAATCTTCGAAAGCAAGATGCACAAAAGGCAATCCAGCTCGCCGGCGCCTGTCTTAGAGCATGCTGGCTGGAAGAGCGCGACATAAGCGATGCAGACACACTTCTAGCGATTGCCAAAGAAAACAATCTGGATGGTAGTGTATTGCTTGCCAATAGCGCTGGAGCCATTGAGGAAAGAACGCAAGACAGCATCAAGGCTGTAGAGCTCGGCGTGTTTGGGGCGCCCAGCTATCGTTTTGATGAACAACTGTTTTGGGGACAAGACCGACTAGACTTCCTGGGAAAAGAGCTGCAAAAAGCGCATGCAGAATAAGCGAGAAAGCTGCGCGCTAAAAGAAGTGCTTAACCTTCTCCTTGTAAGAACGGCTCATCTTCAACGAGGAACCACAGCTCAGGGTTAGATGAAATTCTCCGTTTATATGCGATGACACTTTCTCAACTCTGCGCAGGTTAACGATTGTCGATCTATGAACTCTCTGAAATATTGAAGGGTCGAGCTTGGACTCCAATTCCTTCATTGTCGTGCGCATGATATGCGTCGCGCCATCGACGTGCACGCACATGTAATCGCCCGCCGCATCTACCCAGTCGATATCCTTGATAGGCACGAAAGTTATGGAAGAACCATCCTTGATGGCGAGACGGTCGGCGTGTTCAGTGGACTGATCTTCGGCATCTAACAATTCACCGATAGCGATCGGCGACTTACCTGTGAGACTTACCAATAAGTTCAAGAGCCGCTGTTTCTCGCTCTCGGCACCGACCTGCGATCTATGCTGCCACGCCTTATCTATCGCCTCTACCAAACGCTCTTTTTCCACTGGCTTTAAGAGATAATCGATAGCGTGAACCTCGAAGGCATCGACCGCAAACGAATCATAGGCGGTTACAAAGATAATCATCGGTAAGATATCTGTCTCTTATACACATCTCCGAGCCCACG
>CAJXQP010000008.1 GCA_913058275.1 uncultured Gammaproteobacteria bacterium
CTTTATAGAAAGTAGCGATGCACTGCGAAACCCGAAAGACGATCGTTCCATGATCGTCTTTGACTCGGACATAAAGGGACAGACCGATCGTTTCGTACTGAGTTTTGAGAAGCCTTCCAATTAATCACACTAGACTTCAACCCTTGAGATCATTATGCTTCGTTACACTATGATAAAATCAATCTTACTTCCCGCAATATCGGTTCTAGCTTTCGTTTGTGCAACTAACAGCGTCGCGCAAGAAATAAGAGAATCGACTGTGCCGCAGTCTGTGCGAGATATGATTCTACGCAGTCAAGCGGACACTCAGTTTGAGCAGACCGCGCGGGTGCAGATCGATGTACAGTACGGCGACTTTCTCAGGTCGTTAGCCGCTCAGCCTCTCAAGCGCAATCAGGTTGAGGAGGTATTGGTCGAATTGTTTAGTGAGCGTGCAGAATTGAGTTTACGAGTTGCGCAGAATCAAGCCTCGCCGGACCGACTGAAAGTAATCACTGAGTACGAGTATGTGCGTACTAGACTTGAGCCGCTGCTGACCGTGGCCGAGCTTGGTGTTATCGATGCGCAGCGTGGAGGGGCGACAGACGAACAGCTGAAGAATGGCTATGCCGAAGAGCTTTCGCGCACTTCTGGTAGCCTTGACGAAGTGGACAAAGGTTTACTCCTCGATACCATCGTTAAACACATTCGCATGGCTCAGGGCGAAACCGGCAGGATGAATGCGCAGAGTGTCGAAGAGCTGATTCAGAAACAGAGCGCATCATTTATGCACGCCAGAATGGAATTGGAGACGCTTTTTGACGAGGTAAAGTTGGAGCAGGTCGATCAATTCATGGGCCGGCTGCATAATAATCTTTATCGAAATCGTTCGATGTCAGATCAGTAACTAGGGGCTTTCCAATTGAATGACCTCCTCCAAGTGGGAATTGGCCCTTGGATCTGTAGTTTTGTGTGACACCGGTTGGGCCTTCCTATTATTTATTCACGCTAAGCTGTTAATATAGCAAGCAATTCTTTGTGTTAACCTATTTTTACTCTAATCCGACTGAGACATTATGTCGCATAGGCTTTGAGCATCTTATAAAATAGCCTCCTTATACAGAATTCGTCCTAGCTGATGATTAGGATCCACTGGAGAAAATTATGCGAAACCTCTCGCTGCTATCAAAATTTGCCTTAACTGGATTGTGCGCTCTAACGTTGCTGCGCCCGAATGTGGTTATGGCCGATAGCCCTGTGCTGAACCAACTATTTCCGGAGTTGGTGAATCTGTTGTACGCCCATGATGTGTTGCATGCTCGCGTATTTGAGGAGATCGAAGCGACAAATGAATCTCCGTCTGCTGCGATTGGCAAACGACTACTAACTGAGCAGCTGGAGGAGTTGGCCGAAGCAACGGCATCTCACTATCACTCCGCAGGTGATCACCTTGCCATGTTGGGGCCGCATCGCGTGTTCGAAAGTCGTGCTGTGCCGGGCATCATTGTTACCATCAATCGTCAGCAGACGGCTGAAGAGGCGGCTCAGGCATTAGCCGACAGTGGCGCACTGCCAGACGTTGCCGTGCAGACATTGAAGCGAGGCCGTGAATTCGTAGAAGAGTTGCTAGAGATCTATCTAGATGATTCCTTCGATGACAAGAAGGTCGCCGTCGATGCAGCCGTTGCTCAGTACTTAAGCGACGACAAACACTCCGTGGCAGATAAGCCAAAGTCGGATGAGCTGCTCGCAGATCACCCCTATGCCTACTCTTACCGTGTTGGATTCCCGCAGTTAAGCGGCCTAACTTGGGCTTCGCAATGGTTAAAGATTGCGACGCTGGAAGTGGTGGCCACCGCAGCTGATCAGCAGGCAAAAATTCGTGATGTCGAGAATGTGCTGCAGTACTATAAAGAGAAGACCACTCGTCTGCATGGCAGTCTAGTTTCACTGCCCTCTGATATTCCTACTATTCCCGTCATAGCCCCTAATTTTTACACGTTCCACCCCGAAGCTTCCGCCATCGTGGATAACATCGAGGCATTGAAGGTTGTGATAGGTGATGTATTGGCCTATCCCGAATTGATGGAGCGATCTGAAGCAATAGAAATTATGGTTGCTGAATACACGAACAAAGATGAGTATTTATTTAGCCATCGTGACTACCTGATCTCTGTACTACGTGGCGGCATCTACAATGCCGGTGGGCCAGCTAGGGGTGGAATGGAAAGGCCTGATCGTAATTACTCGCGTGACCGTCAGGAAAATCCACACATCAGTAAATTTCCGATGCCGCAGTAAGTCATTTAGCAATTTACTATTCGCAATTAGCAAAGGAAGTTTGAGTTGAGTGTATTAAGAAGTTTAGCCACGATTACAATGACCCTAGGAACAAGCGTACTAATGACTCAAGCCTTTGGGTCTCTAGATCGGGTTGGGGATTTTGCACTGCTTGATGATCGAGGTGAATTTCATCAGATCAGTCGCTATCAGCACCGCAAGGCAGTAGTGATGATGTCTTATCATCCCAGCTGCGCGAATATTTCCGACAGCGTAGACTACCTTTCTGAATTGAATGCAAAATACGCGGGTCAAGACATCGAGTTTTTACTGCTGGATTCATCTGGTGCAGGCAGGATTGAGGCGAGCGAGCGGGGCTTAGACTTGCCGCTTCTCGATGACGCTGCTCAGCTTGTGAGCGCATCGCTGCAGATTGAATCCGGCGGAGAAGTTCTCGTCTTCAATCCAGAGCGACTCTCACTATTCTACCGTGGCGCTGCCAATCAATCTTTAGATACAACGCTGCAGACATTGCTCGATGGCGATGTTGATGACACAGTTAAAAGCGATGTTGCCGGCTGCGCCATAGACTATCCGATTCGTGACAAGTTGGTAGCAAGCCCCCCGGATTACACCACTGAAGTTGCCCCGATTATTATTGAGAACTGTGCCGAGTGTCATCGCTGGGGTGGAGCCGGACCCTTCGCGCTAGACAGCTACATATCTCTTCTAGGTTGGTCGCCGATGATTCGCGAGGTGCTGCTGAATAAACGCATGCCGCCTATACAGGTCGACCCGGTGATAGGTCATACCGATAGTGCGCAATATCCGTCAGCTCAAGCGCTACAAACCCTTGTGCATTGGATGGATGCGGGAGCGCCTAGAGGCGACAACCCTGTTGACCCTTTAGAGCTCGTTCCGACAGAGAAGATTTTCGAATGGGAATTGGGCGAGCCTGATTTTATCGTTGAGACACCAGCGAACGAGATCGCGGCTGTAGGAATACAGGATTATTTGTACACAGAAGCGACACTGCCGTTCGATCGCGATGTCTGGGTGCGTGCATTTCAATACAACCCTGGAAAGGAGACGGTCCTTCACCATCTGATGACATTTATCTCGCCAGCAGATGAAGATTTTTGGGGAGACGAGGCCGACAACGTAATCAGTACGCGCCGCTTCTTGGGTAGTTTCATTCCTGGTAACAATCCAGCTACTATTTTTGGCGAAGGGACGGGAATTCTCATTCCTAAAGGGCATAAGTTGTCCATGCAGTTTCACTACGTGACAAATGGGCTCGCGACCACAGATGAAACATCCATTGGGCTTTATTTTTACGACGAGCCTCCAGGACAAGAATTATTAACGAAGGCAATCTCACCACGGTTCGTAATCGAGCCATACGATTCGAATCATGCTATGGAGGCTAGCTACCAGTTCGAGAAACCGGTAGTCGTTACGAGCGTGCGTGCGCGAATGAATTTTCGTGGCAAGAAGATGAAATTCGAAATACAGACGGCAGGCGGTAAGCAACGTGACGTGCTGAGCATTCCTGCCTACAACTATGGCTGGCAGCCGCACTATCACCTGAGCGAGGCGTTGAATCTAGAAACTGGCGACAGTATCCACGTGGGCGGTGCCTTCGACAATTCCTATTCGAATCCGTTCAACCCCGACCCCAGTGAAGAAGTTACGTTTGGTCTAGAGAGCTACGATGAAATGTTCACTGGCTACGTGACCTATTACGAAAAATAACTATCTCCTGATAGCCATAGACTAGTAGGGCGAATTCATGTCTCTACTAATTGTCTCTTTTAGTCGATTCGATTAGGCAGAAGCTTTCGGGCTGACCCGCACGCCCAGATTGAAACAGACCAGCGACAGGATTGATGCAGTTAGCATTAAGATCAGCAGGGGATAGACTGTTCCGTTAAAGATCACCGCCACCAATTGCGCAGAGATGGCAGAGAAGAACATTTGTAGAAAGCCTGTTAGGCCAGATGCGCTGCCTGCAAATTTGGGGAATTCATTAATCGCGGCTGCCTGCGCATTGGGTAGAGCTATTCCATTACCGAATACAGCCAAGGCGATAGGTGCGAACAGGGCAATAGGCTGATGAAACCCCACGAGTTGCAGCACAATTGCTAGAGAAACCCCTATAACTCCTATGCTTGAGCCTATGCCAATCATGCGGTTCAGTTCCATCGATCGGCCGAAGTGACGTGCGAAGTAGTTTCCTGCCATAAACCCGATAGGAATCATTACAAAGTAGTATCCGTACTCGTTCGGGGGGCGCTTCATTATCGAAACCATGATCTCAGGCGCGGCCGAAATAAAGCTGAAGAAGAGAACTGATACGAACGTAACGCAGAAGGCATAACCGCAGAATGTACGCGACCGAAATAGCAGTGCATAGTTACCCATCATCGCTGCGACGCCAGTGAAGGGCACCGGTTCCTTGAGGGTTTCTGGCAAGCCCCTAAAAAGTAGCAATGAGATCAAGATACAGGCGATGGCGATTACTACGAAGACATATTCCCAGCCAAGCCGCAGCATTAACTCTCCACCCAGCGCTGGCGAAAGCATCGGTGCCACCACCATCACCATGACGAGTGTCGCGATGACGCGCGCAGCCTCCTGCGCCCCATAAACGTCGCGCACTATGGCGCGTGCGAGCACGAGGCCAACTGCCGCACCGAAGGCTTGAATGAATCTTCCCACGATAAGCAATTCGATGGTGTTCGCCAAGAAACAGAATACCGATCCAACTAGTGTGATCGACAGACCTAGTAGCATGACAGGCTTGCGCCCATACTTATCTGACAGAGGGCCGTAGAATAGAGTGCCTAAGGCAATGGCTAGCATCGAGAGGCTCAGGGTGAGCTGAGCAACTTCAGTGCTTACTTCAAATGTTTCTTTAATTACCGGCAGGGCAGGTAATAAGATCTGCATGGAAGCAGGCCCGAGTGCGGATGTGGCCGCTAGCAAGACAATGAGAGTCTTTGATAATGATGTGCGAGTAGGCAAAGCTATTTTCCATCAATGGCATGTACATTGATGAGATCTTGGCAGTTTAAAACTGCGAGTATTGAATTAGCGATCCAGTACGGCTTCTCGATTGCGTTGCAGAGAACGATCGTTTTGCGAGCTGAGGATGACGCTTGATCCCATCAGGATAGAACGCTGAGCTTGACTAATTTCAAAGCCTAAACCGAAGGTTTGGGTATGAAACATTTGTGTCAGTTGTTGAGCATTCCACTTGCTGCTCTCACTTTCGGCAGCGGCCATAGTGTAGCACGACAGGATGGTGCCTGTTCTTGTTTTAAGACATATAGATAGATCGGGTGAGGTGCTAACCTCCAAGGCCATTCCGTTTGCGTCTCGAGAAAAACGCGGCGAATCGGCTAGGTAGTCTGCTACCTGTTCGGAGAAATCAGTCCCATCGTTTGTTATGGCTACCGGCAGGCTTATGCTGAGGCGGCGCAGTATGCTGGGGTCTTGTAGGTAAGCATTTTCAAACAGGGATAGTGCCTGTGCATAGTCATTGTCGTGCCAGGCCATCTTGCCCATTTGTGCAGCCAAGCGAGCGCGAAGCAAGACTTCCTGTGCTGGTAGTTGGCTTAGAGCTGCTGCGCCTTCGCGCAGAACGGCATCGCGATCATTATCTAGCGCGGCAACTTCTGACTTGTAGGAATGATAGTAGCCGGCGTTGAGCATAAAGGCCCCATTGCTATTCGCTTGCTCAATAATGTTACTCATGACTCCCGTGCCGATACTGCCAACGATTTCCGGTTCGATCCATTCGGGAATATGGACATCTAAGGGTGCATAGGGGCGCAGTCGATTTTGTAGTACATCGAATTTGGCGAACAGTGCTGCGGCACGGCGCTCCGAACGCCACGCACTCAATTGAAAATTTAGGGCATCGGCGCGTGCAGACAGAGATTCGAAGAAATCCATCGTGGCGATCTTCTCCAGTTGGATCTGATACTCGAGTCGGTTGGCCATCATGTTGATCAGAGCCGCCATGGAGTCTTTCTGTGCGTCGTCAGCGCTGTATGAGCCATTCCGATCAGGTTGATTCAATGCCGTTGTGGTGAGTTTGATCGCGTCCTCGCTATAGCCGGCGAGCAGGAAGAAGCTGGCTGTAACGAGAAAGTGTTCAGCACGATTCATCACGTTGACGATGGGTTCTTGTGCTTCGCGCCAGATAAGCATGCGATCGAGCGCCTCGCGGGATTCATCGAAGCGACCCTGATTCATGAGTAGATAGAGTTTATAGATCCAAGGGTTCGCCACGCTATCCGCATTTAGGTAGCGTGTCGCACGATTGAGATACTCTTCTGCTTCATCCATTCGTAATAGGCTTAGCGCAACTTCCGAGGCATTACTCAAGTAGACCGTGTCGTAATCGCTTACCGAATCGGCGAAATTCTCATCCTCACTCACGGCACGGTCGCAGGCAGTCAAGGACTCGATAGGTTGTAGGCTGGCCAAGTCGGCCGCGCAGATCGTGTTCCAGGCACGCGCTCGTTCCCGCTCATTTTCGCTATTTTGTAGTACCCGGTTTGCACTCCCACGAGCCGCATCGTATTGCTTGAGTTTGATTAGTGGCCAGCCGCGAAATGATTCGACGTCTAGTGCGTAGATTTCTTCGAGCCTATCTAGATATTCCAGTGAGAGAAGTTGGTCGCCCATGAGTTGGTGTACATAGGACAGTTGGCTCAGTGTCAGGTAGTGCCATTGCAGATTTCCCGATTCTAGCGCTTCGGGTATGTTGTTGTAGTTGGTAAGCTGCTCCGCGCGGTTCAGGTGGAAAAGCGCTCTAGGCATATTGCCTTCGATGGTTAGCAGGACTTCAGCAAGTGCGAACTGCGCGCCTGGAGAATTCGGTTCTTGGCGCACCCACTGCTCGCTCAGCTCGCGAGCCTTAACATTCAGATCGAGATTCAATGCATCGCAGACCGCGAGCGCGTTCGAGTCGCTAACATCGGTGAAGCCAAAACAGAGTTGGCGCTCAGCCTGAGGTATCTCGATGCTTTCGAGGGAAAGAAGGCTGTCGTCTTGTGCAGAGACATTGCCGGCAGCTATAAGAGTCGAGACCAAGCTGAGACTCGCGAGCGTACGTCGCGGCCACATTCTAGGTTTCCGATTGTGCATTAGGCTAGCGTGCCTCTGGCTAGCTGTTCCATGGGCCCGCGCATGGCATCGATGAGCACCTTGTTCAGGTCTGCCACACCCGGAGCCAGTTCAATACGATGGCCTAGAACTCTGGGTAGTAGTAGTTCAATATCCTCGGCACTCACATAGTCGCGACCACGCAGTGCGGCCGCGACTTGCAGGGCTGGTAGCATGAGTACCATGCTGCGTGTGGAGTTGCCTTGGAGTACTCGTTCGTCCTCGCGCAGGTTTCTGGAAATATCGACGAGTGCGGATTTGATGCTGCCGCTAATTGTGACAGCTGCATCGATCTGCTCCCTGGCGAATAGGAGCTCATCGCGAGTAACGGTAATTTTATCCGCATTTAGATCTCTTCGTTGTTTGTAGGTGTCCAGAACATTCAATTCAGATTCACGATCGATATGATCCATCGTTATCTTAAACAGGAAGCGATCGAGTTGTGGAGTGGGCAGCGGATAGGTGCCTACGAGGTCAAGTGGGTTCTGCGTGGCAATAACGAAGAAAAGTGCATCGAGCTGGTAGGTGACATTATCGACGGTAACCTGCTTCTCGCCCATTGCTTCGAGCATCGCGGACTGCACCTTTGGCGACGTTCTGTTGATCTCATCTGCGAGCACTACATGGGCAAACAGAGGGCCATGTCGGAAGTGGAAAGCGTTGCTGTTGCTATCGAATACCGGTACGCCGGTGACATCCGAGGGCAGTAAGTCTGGAGTAAATTGGATGCGGCGAAAGGGCAAGATGAAGTCAGCGCGATTCTTGTCGCTGCCGTCGTCGACGATTGCTTCGCCCAGCGCTTTCGCGAGCGTGGTTTTACCGGAGCCTGGAAAATCTTCGAGCAGTACATGCCCGTCGGCGACTAACGCGATGAGAGTTAGTTCGATAACATCATCACGGCCAAGAACCTGCTGCTTTACGGCAGCGCTCAGTCTATCTAACACGTCAATGGCGGCGTCGATTTGAGGACTGCTGCTTGCATCCTCAGTATCGCGGAGGGGCATAGGCTCAGCTACTTCGATGATACTGTCTGTCATAGTTTGCTCCACTTCTTTGTACGGGTTTGGATGTAGTTAAAGAGTCACGAAGTTTATTTACTGAGTAGCCAGGAAAAAGGATTGATCCAAGCTACGACCCGCCTCCATGTTTGTGTATTGCGACCTATCTCTTGTGCGATGGCGCTGCGTAGCTCTGCCCACTTTGCAGCATCAAAACTGTTCTTGTCCTGAGAGCCTAAGGCTAGCGCGAGATGTTGATTAGTTAATTTCTGCATGCTTGGCGCCACCGCCTCGACGCGTCGGGCAAACTGTTCGCGGCTCTCTCCAAATTGTCGATGCAAGCCGATGGCTGCGAGTTGATCTAGCATCGCTCGATAGCTAAGCCGATATTGCTTGTCTGTCGCCGCTCGAGATGGAATCCAAATGCGGTAGAACTTGATTGTGTAGGCGCTTAGCAGAGTCGCTAAAATTAGCGCAGTCAGAACATTTAGAATCAGTTGCAGGTTTATCGAGGATGTCTGCTGCGACTGCAGGAAGTCATCGAAAGATGCATCGTTGCGCAGCATATCGCCCAATAGTTGCTGCAGATTGTTCTGTGGGTCGGTAGTCATATCCACTAGTGTTTGCTGGGGTGCCGGGTCAACGATTACCCAGCCAATGTCGCGAAAATAAATCTCAGGCCAGGCATGACCATGCACAGCCTGTATCAGTAGCGATGAACCGCCAGCTTTATTACTGGCAGGAACAGCGTAGCCGATGCCTACTCGAGCGGGAATGCCCAAACTTCGAAACATATAGGTGGCGGCGAAGGAAAAGTGCATGCAGTAGCCAGTTAGATCGCCAAATAAGAATGAACCGGCCGGATCTGTCGCGTAGGCATGCTCGTTCTTCAGACTGTAGATGCCGCTCTCATCCAAATAAGTCTTTATTGCCCAGGCCTTGGCAAAGGGGTCATCGGTGAACTCGGGTTTTAGGTCGACGATTAGGCTCTCGGAGAGTTCTTTGTAACGTGGGTCGTCGGGCAGTTCTAAGTATTCATCCCAGACTTCCTGCGACCAATCGGCTCTGCCTAGTTCGCGGCCGAGTAGGTAGTTGAAGTCATACTCCGGCGCTTGCGAGTAGGTGTCATAGGTTCGCTTAAAGCGCAGATTGTTCGGGTTCGCCGTGTTTTCATAGGCGATGGGGCTCTCTAGGCCAAACGGTGTGCGATGCGAGATTAGCATGCCGATACTGGCACGAACCGGTGTGCGCTGATCTGTCGCTTTGGGTGGTTGATTGGTCTCGATGCGCGATTTCGTGAAGTTCTTGATCAGGTCCTGATCCATGTCGCTGCGTGTCGTAAAGTCGAGCAGGGTGCCATTGAACTGGGAGTACGCCGACTCGCGAAAATAGTAGGAGCCATTTAGGGGTTCATAGTCATCCCGAAAAACGACGACCGCTACCGGCGCCTCTTTATCATCTGCATCGTTTTCGCTATCTCTGAATGGGTTTTCACGCTGGGCGCCATTGCCAGCTTGCTCCTGTCCTGTCAGCCCCAGATCGTCTGTTAGCTGTGGTGTCGGCAGCCCAAACAGTCGGACATAAAACAACAGAGAGAAACACAGGAGCCCGAGAACGGTAAAGTGATAAGGCAGGCGGCGATGGTTATTCTCGATCATCAACAGAGCAGCGAGGGAAAGGACCGCGCCGCATCCGAGTGCCATTAGTATCGAGGAGGGATCAATGCCTCGGATCAACGCATAGTCACCGATAAGGAAGGGGCGGTGGATCATGCCATTGCGATGTGCAGACAAGGTTATGACAAAGGCGATAGCTACGAAAAGTATTTCAATGACGGCGCCATAGTTGGTACGTTGGGCGAGGACGCGTAAAAAAACTGTGAGCGAGGCGCTGATTGCAAACCACGTGATGAACTCGCCGGTATTGTAAGAGAACATGGGTGAAGCAAAACTCGAGAGCAGCGACGTGCTAGTGACGAGTGATGCGAGCCATAGACCCACGAGTAGAAAGCTTAGACTCATCGAATTGATGGTGAAGGTGCGTAGTCGCTTCAAGGGGGATCGATGAATGCCAAGGTCGATCAGATAGCAGGCGAACAGGCAGCCGATAAAGGAGGCGACGGAACCGCTGACGACGGTGAGGGACAGACTTAGTACCCAATAGCTGCTAGCTATAATCGCTGCGCGCAGACTAGTCGGCAAGAAATGCTGTGTCTTTGCTGCCTTGTTGCTTGTTCTGTTCAGCGTCATTGCAATTACTCGATTTATAACTACCTAATAATCAATAAGTTACACTTTTCTAAGATTCTGATCGAAACTGAGTCCTGTTTTTCTGTCAACGACTACGGTTGATTCTACTAGTTGCCCCAGAGCGGTCAATAACTTAAGTAAATCGGCTCTGGAGCCCCCAAGCTCGTTACCTTTGTCTCTTGCTGGATCATCCTGCAATAAGAGACGTTGCCATAGTTTCAGCTGTTCGGTTTCGTTGAATCCATCGGTTGCGAGTACTAGGGAGAAACGACCGGGAAAACGAGAGATTGTTTTCTTTAGTTGTTCAAACCAAGGGGCGAATTCTGCTGCCGCAAATACGATGCAGTGCGCGCCGGCCTGACCCGCGCTTTTTGTTAAGAACTCATCTAGACCATAGCCTAGTGGTTTATCGATAGCTCTGGATTTTGCAATGGCATCTAGCGCAGCGGGAAGCGTCTTCGCAGGTATCTCGGAGCCATCGGCAGAGAAAGCCCAGTCGTCACCTAGTGCGCCTGTCTCTAATGCAACGCGGGCGGCAGCGGCAGCGGCTTCGTCGTTGTCGCTGCTTAACAGATAGGCGACAGTGCGATTACTGTGGAAGACGCTCTTCTCGGCGAGCCTAACGTTTAATTGTCGGTTGCGGGCGTACACTTTCCACATGATATTGCGCACCGAGTCCCCTGGCACATAAGGGCGGATTTCCATGCGGTCGCCATCGGGATCACCGGAAGGATTTGGTATGCCATCCTCCGCAGTTAACGAACGCAGAAGCGGTAGAGGTTTTACTGTGTTGATTTTTGGTAATGCGCTGCAGGAGATGTCCTGTTTCTGTTGCCAGGAATAGCGACAGAAACCGAGCACATCGGAAACTGTAAACAAGCGCGTAACGTGTTCTGTCTTACAGCGCTTCTCGGGTATGATTTCTTCGAGGAGTTTGCCATCAGGGGCGACACGAATTCGTGTCTCAACGAAGTCGGGATAGATTACTCGCCAGCTGAGTTTGACCAAAGGGAAGTAATTTAGTGCGGGAAGCAGGAAACCAGTTTCATTCGGATAGCCGGCTTCGACCTTTATAGGCTCGATGCTACTGGCGAGTTGATCGAGGCTTATCCGCACCCGACGTTGAATAAACACGCCGCTGACAACAGAGCAGAATAGGCTAAATATTAGGATAGTCAGGGCACAGATAGCCAGAGAGAAAACGACTAGGTCCATGGCGCCATAGCCGTAGACTTGTAGAGCATAGGCTGTTAATAGCAGTGTTATTAATCCCTGCAGCGTGAGGGGGAACAGTGCGATCAAACGCCTGCTCAGAACTATCAGCAATGAACTGTTGGGATTAAATTGAATTTTAAGTCCAGATTGCATGAATGGTTTGCGAGTTAGGTGAGCATAATTGCGTGATACTTAGCTAGGACGCTCTAGCTAAGCCCGTTAAATAGGACCAGAACGCCTCGGTCAATCTTACACCCAATAGCAGCAACTATAGCTCCAACTATCAGAGTTAGACAGCAACCGTGACTACTTGTTGCATTTCAACTGCACTGCTGAAATGACTGCTATTAGCTTCCACGCAGGTTAGGCATTAACTACCTGCATGCCCCGTGCGTTGTATCTAGTGCCTTCAACTTGGTCGGCTAACTCATCCAGTGAGGCTATCACGTCAGCACTTAAGGTTAGCTCCATCGAGGCAAGATTCGTTTTTAGGTTGGCAAGCTTTGTGGTGCCGGCAATCGGCAAGACATTATCTTGCTTCGCTACTACCCAGGCCAAGGCAATTTCAGCAGCGCTGATGTCTAGTGATTTGCCTAGATCCAGTATCTTGTCGACCAGTATCAGGTTTGCAGAATAGGCATCGCCGCTAAAGCGAGGTTGCATGGATCCTCGGAAATCGGTCTCAGAAATTTCGCTGTCTCGTTTGAAGCTGCCTGTGAGCATGCCGCGACCTAATGGGGAGTAGGCTACAAGGCTGGCGCCTATTTCCCGACAGACAGGCAGCACATCCTGTTCAATCTCGCGGCTGAAGATGGAATATTCGGACTGCACCGCGGTTATAGCATGTATGGCTTGCGCGCGGCGTAACGTGGCGCCGGATACTTCCGATAGGCCTATTGCGCCAACTTTTCCCTCGGCCACGAGTTTTGCCATCTCGGTGACAGTTTCTTCAATGGGTGTATTGGGATCGACTCTATGCAGGTAATAAAGATCGATGTGATCAGTTTGCAGTCGACGCAGAGATCCTTCCACAGCCTTTCTGCAATTTTCCTTAGAGCCATCCAAGCCGAGCGGCGCGCCTGTATCAGGGTCGCGCAGGAAACCAAACTTCGTAGCGATGCGAACTTTGTCGCGTCTATCAAAGAAGGCTTTACCTAATAAGGTCTCGTTGCGGCCAACTCCGTAGCCTTCTGCAGTGTCGAAGTGATTCACACCCAGATCGATAGCTTCGTGTAGAAGATTTATGGCAGCCGCCTCTTCGGTTGGAGGTCCGTAGAATTCGGAGAGACCCATGCAGCCCAAACCAATCTGAGTGAGCTTGATATCTGTCTTACCTAATCTTTTTTCTGCCATGAAGTTTCTCTTTCTACTGGTTGAGTCTAGTAAATAAAATGGTGTGTCTGTCGCTATCGATTAACTCGATTCTCTATCAGCTCATCGACCACGGCTGGGTCGGCAAGCGTTGAGGTATCGCCTAGGCTCTCGAGCTCGTTCGAGGCAATCTTGCGCAGGATGCGGCGCATGATCTTTCCCGATCGCGTCTTGGGTAGTCCGGGCGCGAATTGAATAATTTCTGGTCTGGCAAAGGCGCCGATTTCTTTGGCAACAAATTTCAGTAGTTCTGCGCGCAGCTCTTCGGAAGCCTCGCTGCCGGTCATTAGGCTGACATAGGCATAGATGCCCTGACCCTTAATATCGTGCGGATAGCCGACAACGGCGGCCTCGGCAACGGTTGGGTGCAGTACCAGCGCGCTCTCGATCTCGGCGGTTCCAAGTCGGTGG
The DNA here is from genome assembly GCA_913058275.1 of uncultured Gammaproteobacteria bacterium. GTDB lineage: Bacteria > Pseudomonadota > Gammaproteobacteria > Pseudomonadales > Pseudohongiellaceae > UBA9145. The sequence goes on from CAJXQP010000008.1 coordinate 13,682, forward strand.
CCCGATACGTTAATCACGTCGTCGACGCGACCGGTTACCCAGTAATAGCCGTCGGCATCGCGTCGAGCGCTGTCGCCAGTGAAGTAGTAGCCGGGATAAGTAGTGAAGTAGGTGTCGATGCAGCGTTGGTGGTCGCCGTATACGCTTCTAATTTGGCTGGGCCAGCTGTTACAGAGGACGAGGTTGCCTGTGGCTGCGCCTTCTAACTCTTTGCCATCGGCATCGAGTAGTGCCGCCTGGACTCCGAAGAAGGGTGTTGAGGCAGAACCAGGTTTTAAGTCAGTTACACCGGGTATGGGTGTGATCATGATTCCGCCGGTCTCGGTCTGCCACCAGGTATCGACGATAGGGCAGCGTGCATCGCCTACAACATGGTAGTACCACTCCCAGGCTTCTGGATTTATGGGCTCGCCTACCGAACCTAACAATCGTAATGAGGCTCGCGAAGTCTTCTTAACTGGATCGTCGCCGGCGGACATCAGTGCACGAATAGCAGTAGGTGCCGTATAGAAAATATTTACTTGGTGCTTGTCGATGACCTGCCAGAAGCGCGAGGCATCCGGGTAAGTAGGCACACCTTCGAACATTAGCGTCACGGCGCTGTTCGCCAGTGGGCCGTATAGTATATAAGAATGCCCAGTGACCCAGCCCACATCTGCAGTACACCAGTAGACGTCGCCTTCGTGATAATCGAAAACGTATTTGTGGGTGATGGTTGCGCCAAGCAGGTAGCCGGCGGTGGTGTGTAGAACGCCCTTAGGCTTGCCGGTTGAGCCGGAGGTATACAAAATAAACAGTGGATCTTCCGCGTCCATGAGCTCAGGCTCGCATTCACTGTCGGCGGCCTCGGTGGCTTTGTGGTAGCAAACATCGCGCTCTTCATGCCAAGGAACTTCGGCATTGGTGCGGCGTACAACGAAAACGGAATGCACATTCGGGCAATGCTCGAGTGCCGCATCGACATTAGCCTTTAAGGGAATCGTACGCCCGCCGCGCACACCTTCGTCGGCAGTGATGACGCTCTGGCAGTCAGAGTCTAAAATTCTGTCTTTAATGGATTCAGCCGAAAAACCGCCAAACACGACGGAGTGTACGGCGCCGATGCGTGCGCAGGCGAGCATTGCGTAAGCCGCCTCAGGAACCATTGGCATATAGATGCACACGCGGTCACCTTTTCTGACGCCTCTGGCTTTAAGAGAATTCGCGAGTTTGCAAACATCCTGATGTAATTCGCGATACGTTATCTTCTTGTCGAGCGTGGGATCATCGCCTTCCCAGATGATCGCAGTCTGCTCGCCACGTTGCTCCAGATGCCGGTCGATGCAATTGTAAGCAACGTTTAGCTTAGCTCCCTCAAACCACTTCGTGTCGGCCTTGGCAAATCCACCGCTGGTGACTTTCTCCCAGGGTTCATGCCAATGCAGCAAATTTCCAGCCTGTTCAGCCCAGAAATCCTCGGGTGCATCTATGGAATGCTGGTACATCGTCTGGAAGCTTTCTTTATTCAGATAAGTGTTACTAGATCCGGCGTCTGAAACTGGATAGATCTTGTCATCTGACATGGAGTGTTTCCTTATCTGCTAATGGCTAGCTGTGCTAACGCTGCTGGGTATGGCGCTAGGGCCTGCAAAAATAGTGGCTAATTAGTATGCCTCAAAGCAACTTTACGGGCAACTGGCAGGGTGCTACAGCCCAATATCGGCGCGGTACTAGACGGTTAGAAAGCTTTCTTGCTTGAGGCTACGGGCGTTGAAACCGGATGTTGTCGATCAGCCGGCTCTTGCCAACGAAGACGGCGCCAAGAATTGCTAGCTGCCGAGTATCTGTGGAGGCGGGTTGTAGTGTATTGGCATCGCAAATTTGAAAATAGTCAGGCTCTAAAGAAGCCTGTTTCAGCTCTATCTTAGCCGCTTTCTCGAGTAGCTGGAATTGGGTATTGCCCTGTTGAATTTTCTCGGCACAGCTGCGTAGGCATCGATACAAGTTTGCAGCCTGTTCTTTGTGCTGCTCGCTCAAGTAATTATTGCGCGAGCTCATGGCGAGGCCGCTCTTCTCACGATGGGTCTCTATGCCGTGTATCGCAATATCGAGTGCGAGATCATGGGTGAGTTTTCGAATGACTAAAAACTGTTGGTAATCTTTCAGTCCGAAGAAGGCGGCGTTTGGCTGAACGATGTTGAATAGCTTTGTTACGACAGTGGCTACGCCTTCAAAATGTCCCGGTCGACTTGTGCCACAGAAATTTTCAGTTAGACCTGGCACGTTAATCGAGGTTTGCAGTTCTAGGCCGTCGCCATAGATTTCTTTGACAGAAGGGAGAAACAGACAATCACAATTCTCACTACGCAAGCTTTCACGATCGGCTTCGAGAGTTCGCGGATAGGCGGCTAGGTCCTCGTTTTCTGAGAACTGCAGAGGATTGACGAAGATGCTGCAGACGGTGAAGTCATAGCAATCTCTGGCCTGCCGTATTAACTGCAGGTGACCCTCGTGCAAATTGCCCATGGTCGGAACAAGGGCAATAGACTTACCCTGTGAGCGCTCAGCCCTGAGGGTTTGCCGCAGGTCTTTAATCTTTTTTTGAGTTTGCATTGCTGTATTTGCTAAGAGTGGCTGGAAAGCTGCTAGTCAAAGCAGTGCTCATCGGCAGGGAACGACTGAGACTTCACCGCTTGCACATAATCTTCGATGGCGCCGGGTATGCCACTCTTCGAATCGAGTAAGAAGTTCTTCACGAATTTAGGTGAGATTGGGGATACGCCCAATACGTCATGCAAGACCATAATTTGGCCTGTTGTATCAGGTCCGGCCCCTATGCCGATTACGGGAATGTCTAATGAATCGGTAACTGTCTTGCCTAGGCTGCGCGGCACACACTCGAGTAGCAGGGTACTGGCACCGGCATCTTCTAAGAGTTTCGCTTCTGCGATTATGGCGTCAGCCTGTTCGGTATCGCGCCCCTGAACATGAAAGCCGCCGATTCGATTGACGGACTGAGGTGTGAGGCCCATGTGCGCGCAGACGGGAATGCCGCGCTCGGCAAGTAACCTGGTTGTATTCTCGATCCATGCTCCACCCTCTAGTTTCACCATGTGCGCTCCGGCGCGCATCAGCGCGGCAGCATTCTCCAGGGTTTGAGTCTCTGAGGCATAGCTCATGAAGGGCAGGTCGGCTACCAGCAGAGCGCCCTTGTTGCCACGCTTGACGCATTGCATGTGATAGATCATGTCGTCCATCGTTACAGGAAGCGTGCTGTCATGACCCTGCAGCACCATGCCTAATGAGTCACCAACAAGAATCACTTCGACTCCAGCATCGCCAAGGATCGCGGCGAAGCAGGCGTCGTAGGCAGTCATGCAGGCGAATTTCTCGCCGGCCTTCTTGATTTTGAATAGCGTGGTGAGAGTGACACTGGCGCTGCTTGTTTGTGTGCTCATGGCTGCTTTCTAGTTGCTGTATTTGTTGAATCTATCGGGAAGGGGATAGTAAGGCTAGAGATAGGAGTATTCAAGCCAAACCTGTTCCCATTTTCCGATCTGGATGAAACCATAGTATCCTGCTTACTATGGATTATAAGCTATCTCTAAATGTTCGATGCCCCTTAGGCCTGTTAGAAGTTTGTCCGTCATACAAGCAAACGCCGCTTGTAGAAATCTCTCCGCTCAACAACATTCGATTAGTAGTTAAAGACGAAACAAATCGCATGGGGCTTGGCTCTTTTAAAGCCTTGGGTGGCATTTATGCGGTGGCCAAGTTTCTGCTTGAGCAATGGCAAGAAGAGAATGGGTGCGAATTGCTGGTTCAACGATTAATTGACCCTGAAGTTCGACGCTGGAGCAATAAGTTTACTTTCGTATGCGCCAGTGCGGGGAATCACGGCATCGCAGTGGCAAAAGGGGCTGAGCTATTCAATGCCAATTGCCGAGTTCATATTGCACAGCCTGTTCCCGCCTCTTTTGCTAAGAAGCTGACCACTCTAGGCGCGATGGTGATTCGATCGGGTAAAACCTACGAGGAGAGTATGGCAGCTGCCATGAATGACAATTCAAAGGGGGAGATCTTACTCGCCGATAGCTCTTGGCCCGGATATTACCACCTTCCCATGTTAGTTATGGAAGGCTACACGGTTATCGCCGAGGAAATGCGCCAGGTATTTTTACTCAAAGACAGCTGGCCGACTCATGTATTTCTTCAAGCTGGAGTTGGCGGGCTGGCAGCGAGCATGGCTTTTGAGATTCGCAAAAACTGGAAACAACAACCCAGAATCATTGTAGTGGAGCCCGATGCCGCGCCTTGCCTTTTGGAGAGTCACAAAATAGGGCGCGCTACTTCAGTCAGTGGTCCAATTTCTTCCATGGGCAGATTGGACTGTAAGGAACCCTCACTTATTGCATTCGATATTCTTAAGGAGCTCGCTGATGAATTCGTTTGCGTGAGTGATGACGACGCACTTACAGCCGCAAACTTTTTGGCTCAAAATAAGCTCGCTACCACACCGTCTGGAGCTGCAGGCTTGGCCGCAATATTGTCCAATGCGAAGTTGGATATCTCAATCCCTGACAATTCGACCTGCTTGGTAATCGCTACCGAAGGGAGTGTCTAAACGAATGAGTGCAGTTGATCAAAAGCTGATTGGTGAGTTGCTAAGTTTTCGAAAAAGGTCTAACAGCAGCTAGGCGCTTACAGTTATTACAACAAAATTTCTAATTGTTTATATCCTTGCTTCTGGGCGGATTCCATTTTTACCGATCTAATATTCTCCAATTTGTGATCAGCGAAAAGCGGTATACCAGCATTAAGTTTTATAGGAGTTTTGGTGATGCTCAAATTGGTAAGAATGCCTCTTTCCAAAAATGCTGAAGCGAGCTTACCTCCACCAACTAGCCAAATGTGCTTCAAATTTTTCTCTTCCGCTTCTTGAACAAAATCGTCCAATGTTTGGACTAGGCTTAAATTTGCACCCTCTAAAGGTTCTAGACTTTTACTGGTGAAAACCCACGTGCATACATCACCATAAGGCCAAGAACCATAATTGAAAATAAAATCATAAGTGCCACGCCCCATAGCTAGACCATCCACGCTTGCAAAAAATTCGTCATAGCTCGATGGGGATTCATCAATATTTGCTTCATCAAGCCATGAAACATCACCATCATCTCTAGCGATATACCCGTCTGAACTCATTGCGCAATAGTATGTGATTTTCATTTTAGCCTGGCACTGTATATCCACATAACGTCTTTACTAGTGGTGAGCTTGTACCGATTTCTTGGGAATTTGGCTCCAAACAAGGCCTATCTTAGGGCTGCCTTCGGCTAATAGCAGGGGTTAGTTAGCGCGCCCTTTTAATTCGACCGTTTAGCTTGTCAGTACGTTTTACAGCCCAAGATTACGTTTTAAAACCTGTGCTGATGTAATAATTCGCGTAGTCCGATAAAGCTCAGGATGTTTTTCACTGTCCGTGTAACGCATAGGCTCGCCTGACGTTGGACTAACAAACCAAGAGATTTCTGGGCGTGCCTCACCTAGCAGCTTTTTAAGGGCTTGCGGTGTAATACCTATTGCTTCAGCTGCCGCATTGTACGTGCAACGTGTCTTTACTTCGTTTATGTAATCAACTACTGAGGAAACTTTTCCCTGCATTATAAGATGCTCCTTGTAAAATTAACGTCCTGAATAACAGGAGTGGCGATGTTTGATTCGGGCCAATAACTGGCACCAGAAAATGTGGTTTGTCTCTATTCTTTACTTTCGAACTACACGATCTGCAATCTATAAGTTGTTAAGTTGTGAGTGTCCCGCTCTGTTTTTAACGCCTATTCTTCATTACCTGATCTGCTTGACGTTGATGGACTTGCCAGTATCCAATAGTCGCATCCTATACGAACCTATCCAATTTCTGGTGATTTCAACTTCAGGATCGGTCCCAGGGTAGCTATAGTGTCTGGTGCTATTGGTTTCCCACACCTGACCATTCTTGAGCGGAAATCGTGTCGGGCCGTTCCAGCCAGTGAATTCTCCATCAATCCTGCTCCGTATAGTATAGCTGTCTATCTCCTCTGCGGCTGGGCTAGTACTGTTTATTTCATCCACGGTTTGACTTGAATAGCGCATGAGCCAGCGGTTAACAATGTCAAATTCTTCATTAGATAAACGGCTTAGCCCAGAAGCAGTAAACTCCTCAGCGGTCATCAACTCGCGAATGTCCGGATCATCGGCGGTAAATGCCGGCAGCGTGACCAGTGCTAACAGCAGAGCTATACAGTGTCGAAACATTAAAAGTCACCTTTATGGTCTTCAAAGAAAAGCAAGGCAAAGCAAAGGTTCTCACATACCGGTCAGGCAGGCAAAAATACTTAGGAGTAAATAATGAGAATATAAAATTGGGGCAGAGTAAAACTACAATAGGGCTAACGTCCGCTTCCTGCTAGAAGCGGCATTATTCTTACTGAATTTTACCCTGACCTCATTTTCTGGTTCACTTTTCCTATCTAGGCTTCCAGAAAAAAACCTCCCAGTTACGCAGAGGTTCTGCCCCCTCGTAGAGTGAATCCGGTTTGCTTCATGCGTATGGGGCCGGGAAAGCGCTCATTGAGTGGTGCTAAGTCATCTAGGGCCAGAGTTGCTGTTCCTCCAATAATTACGCCGGGCGTACGAGCAAGCCCCTCGTTACCCAGATACGGCGCCGTGAACATCCAGCTGAGTACTCCAGTCAGTAATACCACTACTATCAAGACCCCAGCGAGCTTTCTTTTAGTCATGGCGTATCCTCCGTGTCGATGTATTGGGAGCATTATCAGTATCAGCAAATAGGGACAGAGAATCAAATAAGTTCCGAATATGTGGTGTGAGCGCGTTATTTATCCATCTACGTGCTAGTCGGGCCTGCTATTTCCTCTTGAATAATCATTAAAACCGGCGTAATTTCGGGCGATAGATTCATTTACTAGTGTGAAAAAACAGCAAAACTTGGAGATTCGAGTGAACAATAGAATTCATGCCAAACTGATCCTAGCGCTAGCCAGCATCGTGACTGCTCCCTTAATTTCGGCACAAGATGATAGCTTTCCACGTACCGAGTATGGCCAGCCTGACCTGCAGGGCACCTATACGTTTCGAACGCTTACACCACTGAATCGTCCTCGAGAACTGGAAGACTTCGAAGTGCTCACGCCTGAGCAGGCTACAGAGTGGGAGGAGTTCGAAAATCGCCGCCAGAACCGAGACCTGATTATTGACTCGGTAGGTGGGGCTGGATATCCGCCGGGTGTTATCTCTTATAATAATTTCTGGTACGAGCGAGGCGTGCAGACGATCGCCGATCGTCGAACCTCACTTATTTATGATCCGCCCAATGGCAGGCGACCGGCAGTGAATGCTGTAGGTCAAGAGCGCCGAGCTGAGTATGGGCAGATGGTGTTCGAGAGTGCAGGTCCAGAAGGGCGTACCGCGGTTGACCGCTGCCTCGTAGGATTCAATGCCGGCCCACCGATGATTCCCAGCGCCTACAATAACAATGTGCAGATCGTGCAGACCCAAGATCACATTGTGATCTTGAACGAGATGGTTCACACGGCGCGAATAATTAGGCTGGATAGTGAGCACCATACTAAGCAACTCAAGTGGGAAGGGGATTCTGTCGCGCACTGGGAAGACGATACTCTCGTTGTGCATACCCAAAATTACTATCACGACTATAACTACGCTGGCATGTCTGAGCAGGCTCAGATAACCGAACGTTTCAGCAGGTTAGATGCAGATACCTTGAACTACGATTTTACAGTTGAAGATCCACAGTCATGGGACGTGACCTGGTCTGCGAAATTCCCGCTGCGTCGCGCGGGCGATCCACTGTATGAATACGCTTGCCACGAGGGTAATCACGGATTGGTTGGTATTCTTGCTGGCTGGAGACGCTATGAATCCATGGGGCTGAATGGCGACGGCACGCCGCTGTCTGAAACCGGTACGGTCGCAACCGAAGAGTGAAGAAAGCGGGCGGAGAATGTATTTTCAGACAGGATTTGGTGTGAGCTGATCGAATGCCTGCATCAAGAAGTCTCTGAGTTATCGCCAGTGTAGAAGGCGGTTATCTTTTTGACTGCCTCCAATGCCTGAGTCATCTGCGTGCCTGAGGCAATAGACGCTCTGCCCCAATCTTCGCTGCTTTGTGCAACGAAAGCTCTGCCCTCGGGCGACGACGAAAACTGCCCCTTGTCCAGCATCGGCGCATTCGGATTTAGTAAATGATAATCAAGCCCAATTAGGCCCGTCTCCCATCCCACGCCAGTAGCGCCTGGGCCAAATTGGGTCCAGAATTCTGAAACAACCGCAGTATGGGTGAGAGTCAGCTGGGTTTTGTTCTCTGCCGCTTCGCTAAGCCGAGCTTCCAGCCAGCTCACATCGTCTTGCCACTCCCACGTAACAGAAAGAAAAGTAGGGGAATTACATTCCCTGATTTCGCCACCTGCATTGCCTTCGAATTGATAGCGACCGCCTAAGTTGAGATCGCCAGTAATGGGCAAGAACCACCGTGGTATTCGCTCACTGTTGGTTAGTGCGCTCCACAGGTCGTCAATAGCCGTTGGGTAGCTTCGAGCGAGAGTAACAGCCTTTGCCTCCTTCCCATCACGAGTGACTGAGCTCACAGACCTTTGGACTGCACCGAAATGCTGTTTACTATCGAAATTCATACTGCCCTCTTTATGTAGCATTAACTAATAGTGTAAAAGCCTAATTATTAGTAAATACCCTAGTTATGCAATTCAGGCGAACCGCCTACTTTGTCTTCCTGTCAGTTCAACGGCCCCAGCGGTGACGCTTCGCAGCCGGGTTGTTGAATCGTCCACATGGCGTGGCCAATTTTCCACTCGCCTTCGATCTTTATCAGGTTTAGCACATCGACTCCGCAATGGGAGAATTCGCCGTCAATGTGAAAATCGTAGGATGCCCAGAATACGGCGAGTACATCCGATATAAGCAACTCCTCGTCCCAATAGCGCTCGGTGAGTTGGGTGTCGGAACTAAAATTCTCAGCGGTGAACCAATTTCTTGCCGCGAATTCGTACTCTCCAGCAGTCTCTTCTCTGATGTTTAATATCTGCGCACCTTCAACTTCCAAGCTTGCTAGCAATTCACCATTGCCTGTATTAATGCTTTCAAAGAAGTTGTCTATCACCAGCTGCACTCTCGCATACTCTGGATGTGATTGCTGGGCATTGCTAGCCATACTTACGAATAGCAGTAAGGCGATGCCTAATACTTTGCTAGTGATTTTCAGTTCTGTTTTGTGATATTTCATGTTGAGTTCTCATCACGTTTATATTGTTAGTATTGAATCATTATCAGGAGCGGGGCGCCAATGGTGTCGTCTTGTAAATGGGAATACTCGAGAGCGACATCAAACTGCTTCTAGTTTTTTGCATAGCTCCACAGTCGGCATATAGTTGCTTGCTCGCAGGCAGAAAAAGCAGCGTGCCAAGCCATTGAAAAACTGTTTTATGCATCATAGGAAACGCGGCGTGCAAAGAGGAGGGCAGGGCAAGCGCCGATTTTCGGCCAGAAGCAATCATACATAAAGCCCAGCGGCATTGCCTGAGGACCAGGCCCATTGGAAATTGAAGCCGCCAAGGTGACCACTGACATCAAGCACCTCGCCGATAAAGAACAATCCCGGCTGCTGCATAGCCTCCATCGTTTTGGAGCTGATGCCGTCGGTATCAACGCCACCTAAAGTGACCTCAGCGGTGCGATATCCCTCGGTACCCGACGGCTTTAAAATACACTGATTGAGCTGTACGCCAATTGCCTTTAGTTGTTGGTCGGTGAATTCAGCCAAAATTGTATCTGCTTGGGTAGGCCACCACAGGTTCTGTAATTCTGTCACTAGAGCCTTGCTCAGCTTCTGCTGTAAGACAGTTTTCAGCAGGCTCTTACCCTTTGCCAGTTTTATTTCACAAAGCCATTGATCGGCGGCTATGCCGGGTAACAGATTAAGTGATATCGAATCACCCGGGTGCCAGTAACTGGAGATTTGCAGTATCGCCGGTCCGCTGATTCCCCGATGGGTAAATAGCAAACTTTCACTAAACTCTTGTCCGTTGCAGCTGACTTCAACTTCTGCTGATAATCCCGCAAGACGTTCGCAGATAGCCTTGAAGTTATCGCTGAACATAAAAGGCACCAGCCCGGCCCGTCGCTCGGTAAGTTGTAAGGAAAACTGGCGAGCAATGTCGTAGCCCATGTCGCTGCCACCCAGGCTTGGAATTGACAGCGCACCGGTAGCAACGACCAGAGATTCGCAGGAGAGGGTGTGGTTTTCTTTCGGTTCGCTTTTGCCCTGTGCAAGCTCTAGCTGGTAGCGATCTGCCTTTGTGTCCCCTTGTGCATCAATCGTGGATTGCAGAGCAGTGATACTGTTGATTTCACAGTGGCTCCAAATGGTCACGCCAGCCTTCTCGCATTCGCTTTCGAGCATTGCCAGAACCTGCTTAGCTGAATCCTTGCAGAACAATTGTTGGTGCTTGCGCTCTTCATAGTCGATGTCATGTTGCTCGACCAACTTGATGAAATCCCATTGGGTATAGCGCTTGAGTGCAGACTTGCAGAAGTGCGGGTTGGCAGACAGGAAATTTTCAGGCTCGATGCTGTAATTGGTGAAGTTACAACGCCCGCCACCAGACATTAGAATTTTTTTGCCAATCTTGTTGGCTTTTTCCAGGACCAGCACCTGTCGGCCGCGCTTTGCGGCAGTCAGCGCGCACATTAAACCTGCCGCGCCGCCGCCGAGCACAATTACATCACTCATATTCGAGTCCGGTCCCTTAGTTTGTTACTTGGGCGAAGAGTTTAACATGTGCTCGTTAGATGCCTACGGGCACGCAAACTCTATAATGCGATGATGAGCAATAAACCCTGCTCTACTAATAGCTTTCTGTGTGTGGGCGGAAGCTGACACTAGTTACATTCACAGCGCGCGCAGTTAGATAATTGCCAAAATTTGAATAGCTAGCTCTAAATAAGCGAGGGCCGAGGATTGAAGTAGTGCGTACCCGCGCCAGTAGATGCTATTTGTTTAAGGAGCTGCTGATAGTCATCTTCGTTGTTGGCTAGATCTATGTCTTCGCTGTTTACTATGAGCAGCGGCGACTTATCGTAATAGTGAAAGAACTCGGCATAGGCTTCGTTTAGATTTTCTAGATAAGTAAGCTCGATGAGTTGCTCGGATTTGACCGCTCGTTTCTGAATTCTATCCAACAATACCTTAGTCGGTGCTTGCAGGTAGATAACTAAGTCGGGCGAGGGCGCATCGATAGTGAGATGGCGATAGACGTTTAGATAAAGTTCAAACTCATCCGGTTCTAGGTTTTGCTGCGCGAACAGCTGGTCTTTGTCTATGAGGAAGTCTGCCACTCGCACCGGCTCGAACATATCGTTCTGACGAAGATCTTGTATCTGTTGTGCGCGCTGGAACAAGAAGAACAGTTGAGTGGATAGGGCGTGTTGTTTAGGGTTCTGATAGAAGCGATCGAGGAATGGGTTCTCCTCGCTTTTCTCGAGCAATAATTCGTAGTTGAAGGAATCAGCTAGGCGCTTGGTGAGAGTTGTCTTGCCAACTCCGATGGGGCCTTCGACTGCAATGTGGCGCGGAGCAGCCTTGCTGAAATCACCCAGAGTCATGATTGGCTTCCTAACCTTCAGTGTTTGGCTTTGGCTTACGTCGGCGGCGTCTCTTCTTGGGCGCATCAGACTCAATGCTGGCGCGTTTAACGATATGGCTTGTATCGCCGAGTTGGAATTGTGTCCACCATTCGCCGCGGCCGCCTAAGTCTTCACCGGCCTCTTCACGCAGCAATAGGAAATCATAGGCGGCCCTGAAGCGAGGGTGGCCGAATGAGCCTTCGATGCTACGCTTATTGTCACGCATGAGCCGCGCTTGCAGTTCCCATATTTCCTTTGCCGCGATTGTGAATCGCTTGGGCACAGCAGTGTATTGAATTTGCTCCATCAACACTTCCTGCGCTGCCTGTTGGAATAGTTGATGCCCATTGCTTTGGTCTGATTTAAGCGACTCTAAGCGAAGCTGTAGCACTGGCCAAAGTAGGGCGGCGAAGAGGAAGGCGGGAGTTACCGATTTACCCTCAGCAAGCCGTCCGTCTGTGTTTCTAAGTGCCAGCTCTACCAGCTTGCAAGGCGGGCCGGAGAGTTTGTCCAGTGCGCGGAAGGTAGGTGCGAAGAGATAGTCGCCAGGGCGGTAGCGGCGTAGCAATTCGAATGTTTTCTCGGCATCGCCACCAGTCATCAATTTGATCGTTTCATCGAAGAGTCTTGCCGTTGAGATAGACTCTAGTAAATGAGCCAATTCATTGATGGGCTTCTCTGTTTTCTCTTCGATGGTGAAGCCAAGCTTCGCGGCAAAACGAATTGCGCGCAGCATTCTTACGGGATCTTCTTTATAGCGCTCAGCGGGATCGCCAATCATGCGTATCTGCTTAGACTCCAAATCGTCTAGGCCGGTGCTGAAGTCGAGAATGCGGAACTTGTTTATAGTGTAGTACAGGGCATTGATGGTGAAGTCCCGACGTAGGGCGTCTTCGTCAATGTTGCCGTAGACATTGTCCCTTAGGATCATTCCAGCGGTTGAATGGGCAGATTCCTGATTCTGAATGCGCCGCCTGGGTACATTGTCGTCAATTTTGTTTTCCGAATCATGAGGTGCACGAAATGTTGTAACCTCGATGATCTCTCGACCAAAGCGTAGATGAATTATTTTGAAGCGGCGCCCGATGATTCGAGCATTTCGAAACAGCGACTTGAGTTGCTCCGGCGCTGTCTCTTATACACATCTGACGCTGCCGAC